>NZ_CP186695.1:300000-517500 GCF_049532975.1 Sphingomonas sp. MS122
TGGGCAGCATGATCCCGCCCGCGCCGACGCGGATCGTCCGCGTCGCCGCGCCGACATGCGCGATCACCACCGCCGTCGCCGCACTGGCGATCCCCGGCATGCCGTGATGCTCGGCCACCCAGTAACGCGCGAATCCCTCCGCCTCGGCATGCTTCGCCAGGTCGGCGGCGTTGGCGAAGGACTGGCGGGCGCTCCCGCCCTCGACGATCGGGACGAGATCGAGCAGGGAATAGGCTGTCATGCGCCGCCAGATGGGAAGCGGATCGCGCCGTCGCTAGCCAAGCAAGGCTTGATCGCGCCCAATCAATTCCTCCCGGGCAGGAATGATCGCCCGAAAGCATTCCTATCCTTCCCTCCCCCGCCCCACTCCCCTAAACGCCGCCACGATGCTCCCCGAACTCGCCCATATCGACGCCTGGCTGTTCGACCTCGACAACACGCTCTACCCCAAGAGCGCGGACCTGTTCGCGCGCATCGACGCGCGCATCGGCGCCTATGTCGCGCGCGTGCTCGACCTCGACCCGGCCGAGGCGCACCGCGTGCAGAAGGGCTGGTTCATCTCGCACGGCACCACGCTCGCCGGGCTGATGGCCGAGCATGGCGTCGACCCGCACGAATATCTCGCCGACGTCCACGACATCGAGATGGACGTGCTCGAGCACGACGCCCCGCTTGCCGCCGCGATCGCGCGGCTGCCGGGCCGCAAGCTCGTCTTCACCAACGCCGACGCGCCCTATGCGCAGAAAGTGCTCGGTCGCCTCGGTCTCGCGGAAAGCTTCGAGGCGATTCACGACGTCCACGCCAGCAACTACGCCCCCAAGCCGCACCCCGACGCCTATCGCAGCGTGTGCGAGG
The DNA here is from genome assembly GCF_049532975.1 of Sphingomonas sp. MS122. GTDB lineage: Bacteria > Pseudomonadota > Alphaproteobacteria > Sphingomonadales > Sphingomonadaceae > Sphingomonas. The sequence continues at coordinate 300,856 of NZ_CP186695.1, forward strand.
CGTATCTGATCGACCCCACCCGCGCCGCCTTCGTCGAGGACATGGCGCGCAACCTCGCCCCGGCCAAGGCGATCGGCATGACCACCATCTGGGTCGACAACGGCTCGGAGCAGGCGCCCGATGCCGACCGCAGCTATATCGACTACACCACCCACGACATCCGCCACTGGCTGGAAACCATCCTGGAGCACGCATGACCGACCTCGCCGCCACGATCGACGCCGCCTGGGAAGACCGCGCCAACATCTCGACCGCGACCACCGGCGCGGTGCGCGAGGCGGTGGCCGAGGCGCTCAACCTGCTCGACAGCGGCGAAGCCCGCGTCGCCGAGCCCGTCGGTGACAACTGGCAGGTCAACCAATGGCTCAAAAAGGCCGTGCTGCTCTCCTTCCGCCTCAACGACAACGCCGTGATGGGCGGCGGCTTCGACAAGGTGCCGCTCAAGACCGCCGGCTGGGACGACGCCCGCTTCCGCGCCGCCGGCTTCCGCCAGGTCCCCGGCAGCGTGGTGCGCCACGGCGCGCACATCTCGCGCAACGTCGTGCTGATGCCGAGCTTCGTGAACATCGGCGCGTTCGTCGGCGAGGGCACGATGGTCGACACCTGGGCGACCGTGGGCAGCTGCGCGCAGATCGGCAGGAACGTCCACCTTTCGGGCGGCGTCGGCATCGGCGGCGTGCTCGAGCCGCTCCAGGCCGATCCGGTGATCATCGGCGACGGCGCGTTCATCGGCGCCCGTGCCGAGGTCGCCGAGGGCGTGCGCGTCGGCGAGGGCGCGGTGCTCTCGATGGGCGTCTATCTCGGCGCCTCGACCAAGATCGTCGACCGCGCGACCGGCGAAGTCCATCGCGGCGTGGTCCCGCCCTATGCCGTGGTCGTCCCCGGCACGCTCCCCGGCAAGGACGGCGGCCCCGGCCTCTATTGCGCGGTGATCGTCAAGACGGTCGACGCGCAGACGCGCAGCAAGACCGGGATCAACGAGCTGCTGCGCGACTGACGCCGCGGCTCAAGCGGCGAGATGATCCTCGCGCGCCGTCAGCTTGCGGCGGCTGAGCCAGCCATGGCCCCAGTCGCGCAGCCCCAGCAGCACCGGCTCGAGTGACCGCCCCTCCGCGGTGATCGAATATTCGACTCGCGGCGGCATCACCGCATAGACGGTGCGCTCGACCAGCCCATCCGCCTCCAGCTCGCGCAGCTGCTTGATCAGCATGCGCTGCGAGCAGCCCTTGAGCTCGCGCTGCAGCGCATTGAACCGCCGCGTGCCGCCGAGCAGGCGATAGAGGATCATCCCCTTCCACTTGCCGCTGATCAGGTTGAGCGCGGCATACAGGGTGCAGCCGGGCACCTGGTCATAGTCGTGCAGCTTCTGCATGGGCGTCCCCGGTTACATCGCGGGCACTATGTGAATCCGATTACCGTATTTTCAATTGCGGCCCCGCGCACATTTCCCCCGCTCCCGCCGCGCCGATCCCCGGTCCGGTGTCGCTCCAGGGAGTGGAATGCATGCCAAGACGCGTCGAATTCAACCAAATCGGAGGTCCGGAGGTGCTGCGCATCGTCGAGGCCGAGATCCCCGAACCCGCCGCCGGCGAGGTGCGCATCGCGGTCAAGGCGATCGGCCTCAACCGCGCCGAGAGCATGTACCGGACCGGCACCTACATCATCGACCCCGTCTTTCCCGCCCGGCTCGGCTCGGAAGCGGCCGGCATCGTCGATGCGGTGGGCCCCGGGGTCGAGGGTCTCGCGCCGGGCGACCGCGTCGCCGTCGTCCCGGCGTTCAGCTACCACGACTATGGCATGTACGGCGATCTCGTGCTCGCCCCCGCCCGCGCCGTGGCGAAGCTGCCGGACGCGCTCGGCTGGACCGACGCCGCTGCCGTGTGGATGGCCTATGTCACCGCCTGGGGCGCCCTGATCGATACCGCCGGCCTCGGTGCGGGTGAGACGGTACTGATCCCCGCCGCGTCGAGCAGCGTCGGACTCGCCGCGATCCAGGTCGCCAACCGCGTCGGCGCGGTTCCGGTGGCGCTGACCCGCACCTCGGCCAAGGCCTCCGTGCTCCGCGAACAGGGCGCCGCGCACGTCATCGCCACCGGCGAAGCCGATCTCGTCGCCGAGGTCGGCCGGATCACCGGCGGCACGGGCGCGCGCGTGGTGTTCGATCCGGTCGGCGGGCCCGGCTTCGCCCGGCTGGCGGCCGCCACGGCGACGCGCGGCATGCTCATCGTCTACGGCGCGCTCGACCCGCGCGAGACACCGCTGCCGGTCGGGCAGGTGCTCGGCCGCAGCCTGACGGTGCGGGGCTATCTGATGTACGAGGCCACGCAGGACGACGCCAAGCTCGCCGCCGCCAAGGCGTTCGTGCTCGACGGCCTCGCCAGCGGCGCGCTGCGCCCGCGCATCGACCGGACCTTCCCCTTCGAGCAGATCGTCGAGGCTCATCGCTATCTCGAAGCCAACGGCCAGGTCGGCAAGATCGTGGTGACGGTATAGCGCGAATGATCGGCGGATTGCGCGCCCTGGCGGCGTGCAATTCCGCTGTCGTCTTGGCCATATGCTGCGCTAGGCAATGCCGATGCGATCGCTTTGCCTTTCCGTCTGGCGTCACGCCGTCCTGATATTGTCGCTCATGTTCGCGCTGGTCCCGCATGCCGCCGCGCAACCCGTCAGCCGCATCGCCCTCGTCAACGCCAATGTCGTGCCGATGGACCGCGAACGCGTGCTGCGCGGGCAGACCGTGCTGGTCGAGAATGGCCGCATCGCCGCGATCGGCCCGCGCCTCGCCATCCCCGCCGGCACCCGCCGCATCGACGCGCGCGGCATGTGGCTCAGCCCCGGGCTCGCCGACCTGCACACCCATGTGCAGACCCGCGACGACCTCGCCATCTACCTCGCCCATGGCGTCACCACCGTCCTCCACATGGGCGAGGCGTCGAACGCGTTTGCCGGCCGTACGCGCATCGCCGCGAACACCGCCGCGATCCCGGCGCCGCACGTCTACACCGCGCTCGCGGTGGATGGTTCGCCGCGCTACGGCCATCTCGTCGTCACCACCGCGGAGGAAGCGCGCGCCGCGGTCCTGCTCGCCCGCGCCAACGGCTACGCCTTCATCAAGGTCTACAACAACCTCTCGCCCGACGCGTTCGCCGCGCTGACCGCCGCGGGCCGCGAGCGCGGCGTCCCGATCATCGGACACACCGTCACCGCGATGGGCGGGCTCGAGCGCCAGCTCGCCGCCGGCCAGCTGCTCGTCGCGCATGCCGAGGAGTTCCTCTACAGCCATTTCTTCGCGCCCGACGCCGATTCCGGCCAGCGCGTGCCCGACGACGGCGCGATCCCCGGCGCGGTGGCCATGGTCAGGCGCCACAACGCCTTCGTCACCGCCGATCTCGTCACCTACGGCACCATCGCCGAGCAATGGGGCAGTCCCGCCGCCGTCCGGTCCTGGCTCGCCAGCCCCGAGGCACGGCTCCTCTCGCCACGCTACCGGCTCGACTGGCCCAATGCCGGCTACGACAGGCGCGAAGGGGATCTGAAGCCCCGCGCCGCCTTCCTCGCGCGGCTGGTCAAGGCGCTCGCCGACGGCGGGGTGCCACTGGTCGCCGGCACCGACGCGCCGACCATCCCGGGCCTGTTCATCGGCACGTCGCTCCACCGCAACCTCGCGCTGCTCGAAGCCGCCGGCCTCACCCGCTACCAGACGCTCGCCACCGCCACCCGCAACGCCGGCGCCTTCATCGCCCGCGCCCGCCCGGACGAGGCCCCGTTCGGCACGATCGCCGTCGGCAGCCGCGCGGACCTGGTCCTCACCCGCGCCAACCCGCTCGACGACCTCGCCACGCTGCGCCGACCGGCCGGGGTGATGACGCACGGCACGTGGCGCGATCGCGCCGAGCTCGACGCGCTGCTCGCCCCGATCGCCGACCGCTACGCCGCGCAGCGCTGACGGCGCTTTCCTCGACCTCACCCCGGCTCTAGGGTCAGTTGCATGCGATACCATCTCGACCTGACCTGGCGGCCGGCATGAGCGGCGACATGACCTATGGGCGCTATCTCGCGCTCGACCAGCTGCTCACCGCCCAGCATCCGATCTCGGACGAGCATGACGAGCTGCTGTTCATCGTCATCCACCAGACCAAGGAATTGTGGCTCAAGCAGGCGATCGCCGAGCTCGAGGTGGCGATCGATCTCGTCCGTCGCGACCGGCTGGTCGAAGCGTATAAGGGCCTCGCCCGCGTCAGCCGCATCCAGGCGGTGATGACCTTGTCGTGGGAGGTGCTGACCACGATGACGCCGAGCGACTATACCCGCTTCCGCGGCGTGCTCGGCTCGTCCAGCGGCTTCCAGTCGGACCAGTTCCGCGCAGTCGAGACATTGCTCGGCCTGCGCGGCGGCGGGGTGCCGGGGCCGCTCACCACCGAGTTCGCCGCCAGGCCCAGCCTGTGGGACGAGGCCAATGCCGCGCTCGCCCGCGCCGGCTTCGACTTGCCCGAAACCGCGCTCGATCGCGACTGGGCCAGGCCGTACAAGCCCAGCGCCGAGGTCGAGGCCGCCTGGACGCAAGTCTATCGCGACCCGTCGCGCTGGTGGGAGCTCTACCAGCTCGCCGAGAAGCTGGTCGATATCGACGACGCGCTCGCCACCTGGCGGCACAAGCATGTCCTCACCGTCAGCCGCGTGATCGGCATGAAGCCCGGCACCGGCGGCACGCCCGGCGTGCCCTATCTCGAATCGACCTTGGCTAAGCGCGCCTTCCCCGAGCTCTGGACGCTGCGAACATTGCTTTGACCTACAAGCACCTCTTCCAGCGCGCGCTCGCCGCCGCGCCCGACCGGCTGCACTTCGCGGCGCACAGCCATCACCTCTGGCCCGACGCCTCGTGGCTCGGCCATCAGGCGGCGTGGGACGACGGCGTCCGCCTCGCCGATCACAAATGGGGCCGGGTGATGGGCGAGATCCTCCCCGCCGCGCAGCGTCATGTCGCCGACGAGCTGCGCCTGCCCGATCCTTCCTCGATCGTCTTCGCCGGCAACACCCACGACCTCCTTCTGCGCATCGTCTCCGCGCGCAGCGAGCACCCCGTCCGCATCCTCACCAGCGACGGCGAGTTCCACAGCTTCCGCCGCCAGTCGCAGCGCTGGCTCGAATCGGGCCGCGTCACGCTCGACGTCATCCCCAACGGCGAAGGCTTCGCCGCGCGCTTCCTCGCCGCGGCCCGCACCGGCGGCCACGACCTGGTCTTCGTCAGCCAGGTGATGTTCGAGAGCGGCGCGGTGTTCTCGCCAATCGCCGAACTCGCCGAACTCGCCCGCCCCGACGGCCCCTGGGTCGTGATCGACGGCTATCACGGCTTCATGGCGATCGAGAACGATTTGTCGGCGGTTGCCGACCGCATCTTCTACGTCGCCGGCGGCTACAAATACGCCATGGCCGGCGAAGGCGCCGCCTTCCTCCACTGCCCGCCCGGCTTCGGCGCGCGGCCCGAGATCACCGGCTGGTACGCCGAGTTCGCCGATCTGGAGAAGGCCCCCGGCCGCATCGGCTATGCCGCCGACGCGATGCGCTTCATGGGCTCGACCTTCGATCCCAGCGGCCTCTACCGCTTCGTCGCCGTCCGCGACATGCTCGCCGCCGAGGGAATCACCACCGCCAGCGTCAACGCGCACATCGCCCCGCTCCGCGCCCGGCTTCTCGAAGGCCTCTCCGCGACGCCGCTCGCCGAAGCGACGCTGCTCAACCCCGGCGGCGACCCGCGCGCCCGCTTCCTCGCCTTCCGCTCGCCCAGCGCGCCCGCGTGGAAGGCCGCGCTCGAAGCGCAGGACATCGTCACCGACGTGCGCGGCGACGTGCTGCGCATCGGCTTCGGTCTCTATCACGACGAGCGCGACGTCCGCCGCCTGGTCGCGGCGTTAGGCGACCTTGGCGACGCCTAGCCGGGGGATCTCGATCGCCGGGCAGCGGTCCATCACCACCTTGAGCCCCGCCATCTCGGCGCGCTCGGCGGCTTCCTCGTTGACGATGCGCAGCTGCATCCACACCGCCCTGGCGCCCACCGCGATCGCCTCGTCGACCGCCTCGCCAGCCGCCAGCGGCCGTCGGAAGATGTCGACGATGTCGATCGGCTCGCCGATATCGGCCAGCGCGCCGAACACATATTCGCCATGGACATGCTCGCCGACGATCTGCGGGTTGACCGGGATCACGCGATAGCCCCGCCCCTGCAGGAAGTTCATCACCCCATAGCTCGGCCGGTTGGGCCGGTCGCTCGCCCCGACCATCGCGATCGTCCGCGCGCCTTCGAGCAGCGCCTTGATGTCCTCGTCACGGGTCAGCGGCATGATCTAGCCTCCGTTCGCGGTGATCCAGTCGTGCACCCGGCTGGCTATCGCAGTGAACGCCGCCGCCTCCGGCCCGTTCCCCGCCGCCGGCGGCGTCCCCGCGTCCGACGCGGTGCGAATCGCGATGTCGAGCGGGACGCGGCCCAGGAACGGCACTCCGAGCCTGCCCGCCGCCGCCTCCGCCCCGCCCTGGCCGAACGGATCCGAGACCTCGCCGCAATGCGGGCAGGCATAGCCCGCCATGTTCTCGATCAGCCCGATCACGGGGATTCCCGCCTTGGCGAACAGGTCGATCGCCCGCGTCGCGTCGATCAGCGCCAGGTCCTGCGGGGTCGAGACGATCACTGCCCCCGCCGGCCGGTGCTTCTGGATCATCGTCAGCTGCACGTCGCCCGTGCCGGGGGGCAGGTCGAGCACCAATGTGTCCGCCGCGCCCCAATGCGCGTCGACCAGCTGCCCCAGCGCCCCCGCCGTCATCGGGCCGCGCCACGCGATCGCCTGCCCCTCCGCCACCAGCCCGCCCATCGACAGCAACGGCACGCCATAGGGCGTCGCCAGCGGCACCAATTTCTTGTCGTGCGCCTCGGGCTTCCTGCCCTCGATCCCCATGATCTTGGGCTGCGAGGGACCGTAGATGTCGGCATCGACCAGCCCCACGCGCCGCCCCAGCCGCGCCAGCCCGATCGCCAGGTTGGCCGCGACGGTCGACTTGCCCACCCCGCCCTTGCCGCTCGCCACCGCGATCAGCTTGCGGCTCACCCGCTGGCTGGTGCGCGCGATCCGCACCTCGTCGATCCCCGGCAGCGCCGCCGCGGCGCGGATATCCGCCTCCAGCGCATCCTGCGCGCCCTCGGGCAGCCCCGTCACGTCGAGGATGATGCTCGCGCGATTGCCCTCCACCCGGACGGTGGCGCGCCCCGCGGCGACGGGGGCGAGAACGGCTTCGAGCGCGGCTTTGTCGGTCATGACGCGCCAGATAGGCCGGGTTTTCGCCAAGCGAAAGCCGCACCAAAACACCGCGCCACTGTAAATCCGCGGATCGCCCCCTATAAAGGCTCCCATGAACTTGAGCGGCTGGATCGCACGCGCTGGCGTGCTGTGGAACGAGAGCAAGGGGCCCTGGGGCGGCGGCGGTGCCGGCGGCAAGGGCGATGATTCCGGCAAGGGTGGCGGCGACGGCGGCAATGGCGGCGGCCCGCGCAACCCCTGGGCCTTCCCGCCCGAGGGCAAGCGCCCCGGCCGCGCCAGCGTCACCAGCCTCGACGATTTCCTGAAGCGCGCGCGCAAGGGCGGCGGCGGGGGCGGCGGCGGCCTCCCCACCGGCATCCCGGGCAAGCCCGTGATCCTCGCCGGCATCGCGATTCTCGTCCTGCTGTGGATCGCCTTCACCAGCTTCCACGTCATCGCGCCGGAGCAGCGCGGCGTGGTCGCGCTGTTCGGCAAATATTCGCGCACGCTCGATCCCGGCATCGGCATCACCCTGCCCGCGCCGATCCAGAGCGTGAAGAAGATCGACGTGCAGGCGATCCGCACCGAGGATTTCCCTGCGACCGCGGGCGAGAATCTGATGCTGACCCAGGATCAGAACATCGTCGACCTCGCTTACTCGGTGCGCTGGGACATCCAGAACCCCGAGGATTTCGTGTTCCAGATCGCCAATCCCGAGCAGACCGTGCGCGCGACCGCGGAGAGCGCGATGCGCGCCGCCGTCGCCGGGGTGACGCTCAACGAGGCGATCGGCCCGGGCCGCACCGTGGTCGAGGCGCGCGTTCAGCAGGCGACCCAGGCGATCCTCGACGAGTATAATTCGGGCATCCGCATCCAGGGCGTGGCGATCCGCAACGCCTCGGCGCCGGGCGCGGTGGACGAGGCGTTCAAGCAGGTCACCGCCGCGCAGCAGGAGGCCGAGGGCGCGCGCAACCAGGCCCGCGCCTATGCCCAGCAGATCATCGCGCTGGCGCAGGGCGAAGCCGCCCAGTTCGACAAGATCTACGAGCAGTACAAGCTCGCCCCCGAGGTGACTCGCCGCCGCCTCTATTACGAGACGATGGAGTCGGTCCTGGCCAAGTCGAACAAGACGATCGTCGAGGCGCAGGGCGTCACCCCCTATCTGCCGCTTCCCACCCCGCGCGGGGGGACGGTGCAGCCGCAGGTCCAGCAACAGGCCCAGCAGGCCCAGCCGCAGGGAGGCGCCCAGTGAGCGGCATCTTCACCCGCCCCGTCCTGTTCGGCGGCCTCGCGCTCCTCGCCTTGTTCCTGCTGCTCAACACGATCAGCATCGTGCCCGAGACCAAGCAGGCGGTGATCCTGCAGCTCGAGCAGCCGGTTCGCACGATCAACCAGTATCAGCGCGGCGAGCAGTTCGGCGTCACCACCGGCGCCGGCCTCATCGCCAAGGTGCCGTTCATCCAGCGCATCGTCTGGGTCGACAAGCGCGTGCTCGACATCGATCTCGAGAACCAGCCGGTGCTTTCGACCGACCAGCTGCGACTGGAAGTGGACGCCTTCGCCCGGTTCCGCGTCGTCGATCCGCTGCGCATGGTGGTGACCGCCGGCACCGAGAGCCGCGTCGCCGACCAGCTGCGCCCGCTGTTCGGCTCGGCCCTGCGCGCCGAGCTCGGCAAGCGCCCCTTCGCCTCGCTGCTCAGCCCCGAGCGCACCGCGGTGATGGACAATATCCAGGCCGGCCTGCAGCGCTACGCCAGCCAATATGGGGTTCAGATCGTCGACGTGCGCATCAAGCATGCCGACCTGCCCGACGGCAGCCCGCTCGACTCGGCGCTGCAGCGCATGCGCACCGCGCGCGAGCAGGAGGCGACCACGATCCGCGCCAACGGCCAGAAGGACGCGCAGATCATCCGCGCCGACGCCGACGCGCGCGCCGCGCAGATCTATGCGACGAGCTTCAACAAGGACCCGCAATTCTACGATTTCTGGCGCGCGATGCAGTCGTACCGCACCACCTTCATCGGCGATCCGCGCCAGAAGCAGGGCGAGACCTCGATCATCCTGTCGCCCGACAACGACTATCTGCGCGAGTTCCGCGGGCGCGGGCGTTAGGATCAGTCGACATGCAGCGCGGGACAGCTTCATTCCTCCCCCCGGAGGGGGAGGGGGACCGCCGCAGGCGGCGGAGGGGTGGGTTTCCACACCACCAGCGGCATCGGATGGGGCGGCTACCCCTCCACCAGCTTCCGCCCTGTGCTGAAAATAGAATGGTTGGCCCGCCACGGACCCCCACGCCTTTCGGTTCGTTCATATTCAATCGCCGTTCAGCTACTCTAGGCGAGTAACACGCATGACTGACCTCCATCCCGGCAAAGGCCCGATGACCCCAAACAAGCTCAAAGGAACCTCTCCCGTGCGTTACGCATATGCGATCACCTCGGCGCTCCTGATCGGCGGCGCGAGTGCGGCGCTCATCATGCAGAACCCGGCCGGCGCGCAGACCGCGCAGAACGAGCCCGGCGCGATCCAGGCCGGCGCACCGCGCGCCGGCGCGCCGATGAGCTTCGCCGACATGGTGTCGAAGCTCCAGCCCGCGGTGGTCAACATCTCGACCACGCAGCGCGTGACGGTGCAGACCGCGAACCCGTTCCAGGGCACGCCGTTCGGCGACCTGTTCGGCGGCCAGCAGGGCGGCCGTCCGGTGACGCGCCCCGCCGAGTCGCTCGGCTCGGGCTTCCTCATCTCCGCCGACGGCTATATCGTCACCAACAACCACGTGATCTCGGCCGGCAGCCGCACCGCGGTGGTCGAGTCGATCAAGGTGACGCTCGCCGACCGCCGCGAATTCACCGCCAAGCTGATCGGCCGCGATCCGATCTCCGACCTCGCCGTGCTCAAGATCGAAGGGTCGAACCTTCCCTTCGTGCGCATGGGCGATTCGGAGCGCGCGCGCGTCGGCGACTGGGTGGTCGCGATCGGCAGCCCCTATGGCCTCGGCGGCTCGGTCACGGCCGGCATCATCTCGGCGGTGCACCGCCAGACCGTCGGCGGCGCGTTCGACCGCTTCATCCAGACCGATGCCTCGATCAACCGCGGCAATTCGGGCGGCCCGCTGTTCGACCTCAACGGCAACGTGATCGGCATCAACTCGCAGATCCTGTCGCCGACCGGCGGCAATGTCGGCATCGGCCTCGCCATTCCCTCGACCGAGGCGCGCCCGATCCTCGACCGCCTGATGAAGGGCGAGACGATCCAGCGCGGCTATCTCGGCGTGCAGATCCAGCCCTGGACCGACGACCTCATCAAGTCGTTCGGCGTGAAGAAGGGCCAGGGCGAGCTGATCGCCTCGGTCGTGCCGGGCGGCGCCGCCGCCAAGGCGGGCATCCGCCAGGGCGACGTGATCACCAAGGTCAATGGTCAGGACGTGACACCCGACCAGACGCTGTCCTTCCTCTCGGCCAACCTGCGTCCGGGCGTCGCGGTGCCGATCGAGCTGGTGCGCGACGGCAGGACCATGACCGTGCGCATGACGCCGGAGACGCGCCCGTCCGAGGAGGAGCTCGCCGGCTTCGATCCCGATGCCGACGGCAACACCCCGGATGACGGCGATCAGGGGCAGGCGCAGACCGGCGCCGCATCGGTCGGCATCAGCGTCACCGCGCTGACCGCCCAGATCGCCCGCAGTGTCGGCGTCGATCCGGCGACCAAGGGCGTCGTCGTGCTCGGCGTCGATCCGGCGAGCGACGCGGCGGCGAAGCAGATCGCCCGCGGCCTCGTCATCACCTCGGTCAACCGCGCCCCGGTGACCACGCCGGCGGAGTTCAACAGCGCGATCAGCCGCGCCAAGAACGCCAGGGCCGATCAGGTGCTGCTCTACGTCATGCGTCGTGGCGGCCTCGGCGGCTATGTCGCGGTCGATCTGGCCAACTGATTTCGCCGATTTTCGGCTGACCTGAGCTTGGTTTCCCCGTTATGCTGCGCCTCCGAAACAAGAGGAGCGCGGCATGACGGGTGAGACGGAGCTGTTCATCGGAGCCGCTGCAGGCGGGGCGCAGCGCCAGGCGCTCGTGCTCAAGCGCGCCAACCGCCACGGCCTGATCGCGGGCGCGACCGGCACCGGCAAGACCGTCACGCTCCAGGGCCTCGCCGAAAGCTTCAGCCGCGCCGGTGTCCCCGTCTTCGCCGCCGACGTGAAGGGCGACCTCTCCGGCATGGGCATGGCCGGCTCGGCCACCGCCAAGCCGCACGAAGCCTTCGCCGCGCGCGCCGCCGAGATCGGCGACAGCGACTGGAAATACGCCCCCGCCCCGGTCCAGTTCTGGGACCTGTTCGGCGAGCAGGGCCACCCCGTCCGCACCACCGTCTCGGAGATGGGCCCGCTGCTCCTCGCCCGCCTGATGGGCCTCAACGAGGTGCAGGAGGGCGTGCTCGCCATCGCCTTCCAGGTCGCCGACGACGACGGGCTGCTCCTGCTCGACCTCGACGACCTCCAGTCGATGCTGGTCCATTGCGCCGAGCGCGCCGACGAGCTCACCGCCAAGTACGGCAACGTCGCCAAGACCAGCGTCGGCGCGATCCAGCGCCAGCTGCTCCAGCTGCGCAGCGAGGGCGGCGCCAATTTTTTTGGCGAGCCCGCGCTCGACATCAACGACTTCATCAAGCTCGACGACAACGGCCATGGCGTGGTCAACATCCTCGCCGCCGACAAGCTCATGGCCTCGCCGCGGCTCTACGCCACCTTCCTCCTCTGGCTGCTCTCGGAGCTGTTCGAGACCCTCCCCGAGGTCGGCGACCCCGACAAGCCCAAGCTCGTCTTCTTCTTCGACGAGGCGCATCTGCTGTTCGAAGAGGCGCCCAAGGCGCTGCTCGACAAGGTCGAGCAGGTCGTCCGCCTGATCCGCTCGAAGGGCGTCGGCGTCTATTTCGTCACGCAGAACCCGATCGACATCCCCGAGGACGTCGCCGGCCAGCTCGGCAACCGAGTCCAGCACGCGCTGCGCGCCTTCACCCCGCGCGAGCAGAAGGCGATCAAGTCAGCCGCCGAGACCTTTCGCGCCAATCCAGGCGTCAATGTCGAGACCGCGATCACCGAATTGAAGGTCGGCGAGGCCTTGGTCTCGCTGCTGATGGCCGACGGCGCCCCCTCCCCGGTCGAGCGCACGCTGATCAAGCCGCCCTGCTCGCGCGTCGGCCCGGTCACGCCCGAGGAGCGCAAGGTGCTGATCGACACCGACATCGTCGGCAGCAAGTACGACACGCTGGTCGACCGCGAATCCGCCGAGGAGCTGCTCGCCGCCAAGGGCGCCGAAGCCGCCGCCGCGGCGGCCGAGGCCAGGGCCGCGACCGAGGCCGAGAAGGCCGCCGCCGCCAAGGCCAAGGAGGACGCGCGCCTCGCCAAGGAAGCCGAGCGCCAGCGCCTGGCGGCCCAGCGCGAGGCCGACCGCCAGGCCCGGATCGAGGCACAGGCCCAGCGTCAGGCCGAGCGCGAGGCGGCGAACAACCCGTGGAACCGCGCGATGAAGTCCGCCACCCAGTCCGCCACCTCCGCCGCCGGCCGCGCGGTCGCGGGCGAGGTGTCCAAGGCGATCTTCGGCAAGAAGTCGGGCGTCGGCGCCAGCGTCGTCGGCGGCATCGTCCGCGGGATATTGGGCGGCCTGTTCAAGGGCTAGCCGGCGCGATTCGCCTATCGTCACCCCGGCCTTGAGCCGGGGCCGGGCTTCTTCCCCCGGTCGCGGCGTCACGTCAGCGACTCGCTCTGGACATCGCCGTCGTCGTGCGATGGCACCTTGTCGACATTCTCACCGCGACGGAGAATGTCCGAAGGGCGTGGAAGCCAACATCGTCTACGACATGTTCTCCATTCGCCTCCCGCTGCGCCCCGTTTTCGGCTGGCCGGGCCCGGGGCGAAACCACGCATTTCCGCCACTGCCGCGGCTCCACGTGGAACCCATCTGGTTGTAAAATGACCACAAAAGGAACCAGTTACATCACCTCAAGCAGCGACTTGATCGAAACGAACGCGAACGCGACCGAGCTGTCGGCGACGCCATAGGGGATGAAGATCCTGTCCCCGTGCCGGATCGCCCCGCACGAATAGACGACGTTGGGCACATAGCCCTCGCGGTCCTGGTCCGCCGCGGCCAGGATCGGCTCCTTCGTGCGCCCGATCACCTTCGAGGGATCGTCCTTGTCGAGCAGCGCCGCGCCGATCGAATATTTGCGCATCGCGCCGACGCCGTGAGTCAGCATCAGCCAGCCCTCGTCGAGCTCGATCGGCGGGCCGCAATTGCCCATCTGCACCAGCTCCCACGGGTGCATCGGCTTGATCAGCTTCACGCCCTCGTCCCAATGGGTCAGCCTGTCGGAGGCGATCAGGTAGATGTTCTCGCCGTCCTGCCGCCCGATCATCATGTACTGGCCGCCGATCTTGCGCGGGAACAGGCCCATGCCCTTGTTGCGCGCGGCGCTCCCGGTCATCGGCACCAGGTCGAACTCGCGCCAGTCGCGCGTGCGCAGCATCTCCGACTGGATCACCGATCCGTTATAGGCGGTATAGGTGCCGAGCCATTCGTGGCTGCCGTCGTCATGCTCGAAGCGGACCAGGCGCATGTCCTCGAGCCCGTTGGACTGCGCCTTGGTGATCGGGAACAGCAAGGTGCCCGACAAGGTCGAGTCGCGGTGGCGATAGACCACGACCGGCCCCTCGGGTGCCTCCAGCTCGTCGCCGATCGCATCGGCCGCGGTCGCGAAGGGCGGTTCGGGAGCGAGGGTCAGCTCGTTCCGGTCGGTGATGATCCCCTCGCGGAACGCGACCGACGAGATATGCCCTTCCCCCACCGCGCGCAGCGACATGAGGATGCGCAAGCTGCCCTTGGGCATGCCCGACTGGTCGTGATGCGGTACCGCGCTCGGGTTCATCAGCGCCGCGGCGGCATAGCTGTACTCGTGGCAGAAATAGGCGCCGATCAGCTGGCGCTTCTCGTCCCCGATCACGCTGCCGTCGAGCCCCAGCTGCGCCTCGATATCGTCATAGCGGGTCATGAACACGCGGCGCGTCTGCCAGTGCCGCGCCTCGAAGTCCTTGAGCACAGCCTCGAGCTGCGCGCGGGCTTCCCCGGGCGACATGTCGAGCACCGCGCGCACCAGCCGTTCGGTCCGGCTCGGCGTGGTGCCATTGGCTTGCCAGGCGATGTGGAATGGCCGCACCACCACCCGCGAGGGGTCCGCTCGCAGCCGCAGCGGATGTTGAAACAGGTCGAGCATTCGCCCCCCGGACACGAACCCGCCGTCGAGCGCTACAATTAAGCGACGGCTCGTTGCGGTCCTGCCACGATTTCCGCGCGTTTTGAAAGGGCCGAAATCGCACAATTCGCCAGTTGGAGCGCCAGGATCGATTCGGCGCCCTGGTTGCGGTTGAGGCCGCTCGGTGTCAGGCCGTCGAAACAGCCGCCGTCGCGCGCCGTCGCCAGCGGCAGACCGAGGTCGTTCTGGCCGAGATACCAGCGATAGGCGCGCATCGCCTCGTCGGCCCAGCGCTGCGCCCCGGTCGCGCGGAATGCGGCGAGGCACGCATCGATCGTCGCCTGCGCCTCCAGCGGCTGCTGGTCGAAGGGCAGCGGGTCGGCATAGGGGCGGCCGAAGCTGTCGGTGCCGACCGCGCGGAAGCCGCCGTCGGGCGCGGTCTGCCGCGCCACGATCCACTCGAGCGTCTTGAGCCCGCAGGTGAGGAAATCCTTGCGGCCGAGCGCCGCGCCGGCGCGGATCAGCGCCTCGGGCATGCGGGCATTGTCATAGGCCAGGACGATCTCGAACCACTCCCATTCGGGCCGGCGCGCTTCGTCGAGCAAGGTCATCAGCTCCCCTCCGAACCGGTCGAGGATCCTGTGCGACAGGCTATGGCCCGGATGCGCCTCCAGCATCGCGGCGGCGCCCAGCATCGCGAAGGAGAGCGCGCGCGGGCTGCCGAACTCGAAGCTCATCGCCGCGGTCTCGGCGAACAACGCCCGCGCCCAGTCGCGATATTTGGGGTCGCGCGCCTCGGACGCGGTGACGCCGAGCGCCCAAAGCGTCCGCCCGTTCGAATCCTCCGACCCGGCGTCCTCGCACCATTTGCGGTCGAAGGTCATGAAGTTGCGGAAGCGGCCCTTGTCCGGATTCCAGGCGAACTGCACGAACGCGGCGAAGACGCTGGTCCAGCGGTCGCGCGTATGTTCGGCGAGCGGATCGATCCGGTGCATCAGGATCAGCGCGCGCGCATTGTCGTCGATGCAATAGCCGTGGCGCCGGTCGGGCACGGCAAAGATCGAATGCTGGAACATGCCGGTGGCGTCGCTCATCCGCTCGATCGCGCGGAAATCGGGGGCGAGCGGCTCGAACGTGGGTGCGGGCGCAACGGCGGCGAGGCGCTTCGGCTGCTCGCGCAACGCCGCCCCGATCTGCGCGACCGCCGCTTCGGCGAGGCGCGGCCAGATCATCGTGCGCCCGCGGGCATAGGCACGCAGCGCGAGCGATTCGCGACGCTCGTCATCGTCGAGCAGCGCATTGATCGCTTCGGCGAACGCGCCGCTGTCGCCGAACGGCACGAGCACGCCGTGATCGTCGTCGAGGATCTCGGTCGCATGGACATAGGGGGTCGAGACCACCGGCTTGCCCACGCTCACCGCATAGGAAAGCGTCCCCGAGGTGATCTGCGCCGGGTTCGGATAGGGCGTCGCGTAGATATCGGCGGCCTGGAGATAGTCGAGCAGCTCGCCCTGCTCGACGAACGCGTCGACGAACGCGACGTGGCGCTCGATGCCCAGGCTGGCGGCAAGCGCCTGCAGCCGCTCGCGATAGGCCTCGCCCTCGCGCTCGACCAGCGTGGGATGGGTCGCGCCGAGCACGACGTAGAGTGCGTCGGGATGCTGCTGGGCCACCGCGGGCATCGCCGCGATCAGTGTCTCGATCCCCTTGCTCGGCGCGAGCAGGCCGAAGGTCAGGATCACCTGGCGCCCCTCCCAGCCGAAGCGCGCCTTGAACGCCGCGGGATCGGCCAGCGGCCGGTCGGGCACGCCGTGCGGGATCATCGCGAGCTTGCGCTCGTCCACGCCGTGCACTCGGCGCAGGATCTCCCGGCCCTTGTCGGCCATCACGATCACCCGCCCGGCGCGGCGCAGCAGCGCGTCCATCACCCGGCGCTCGTCTTCGCTCGGCGCTTCGAGCACGGTGTGGAGCGTCACGATCACCGGCAGCGTCGTGCGCTCGAGCAGCGCGATCAGGTGCTCGCCCGCCGCGCCGCCATAGATGCCGTATTCGTGCTGGACCCAGATCGCCTGCGCGCCCGACGCCTCGATCATCCGCGCGGCGCCGAGATAGGCCGACCGCTCATGCTGCGCGATCGATCCGGTGACCTGCGGGGGGTAGGTGTAGCGGCCCGGATGATCGTCCATCGCCCACACATCGACTCGCATCTCGGGAAAGCGCGCCTTGAGCGCATCATAGGTATCGGCGGTATAGGTCGCGATGCCGCACTTGCGCGGAAGGAAGTTGCCGATCAGCGCGATATGATCGATCCGAGTTGGCAGGTTCTCGCCTCGCGCCATCCCAAAACTCCTTTCGCGTGAATAACATAGATAAAGCGGCGTGGCCGCTCCTCGGTCTCCCTAACGTCGTGATTTCAATATGGTTGCATTAATGCTGCGATGCAACATCCCGACTCGGCGATAAGCCGCATTAATCGGGCGTTCAGCCGCGTCCGCGGTAGCCCGGAATATCCTGCGCCGGGATCCAAACGCCCTCCGGCGGCGCGCCGGATTGCCAGAACACGTCGATCGGAATGCCGCCGCGCGGGTACCAATAGCCGCCGATGCGCAGCCATTTGGGCTTCATCTCGTCGAACAGGCGCTGGCCGATGCCGACGGTGCAATCCTCATGGAAGGCGCCATGGTTGCGGAAGCTGCCGAGGAACAGCTTCAGCGACTTGGATTCGACGATCGTCTCGCCCGGCACATAGTCGATCACCAAGTGCGCGAAATCGGGTGCGCCGGTGATCGGGCAGAGCGAGGTGAATTCGGGCGCGGCGAAGCGCACGCAGTAATCGCTGCCCGCGCGCGGGTTGGGGACATAGTCGAGCACCGCCTCGTCGGGGGATGCCGGAAGCGCGCTCTGCTGGCCGAGATGCTTGGGAGTCATGCGCGCCATTTAGGGGCTCGCGAGCCATCTGGAAACTCGACGCGGCATCGGGCCGGGATTACGAAGGTGGAATGGACGCGCTGGTCACCACCGAATGGCTCGCGGGCGAGCTTCACGCCCCCGATCTCCGTACTCTCGACGCCACTTGGTTCCTCCCTGCGGACGGACGCAACGCTGCCGCCGAGTTCGAGGCCGGACACATTCCCGGCGCGGCCTTCTTCGACATCAGCGCGATCTCCGACCGGACGAGCCCGCTGCCAACGATGCTGCCGACGGCGGAGCAGTTCGCCGCGCAGGTCGGCGCGCTCGGCGTCGGCGATGGCGACCGCATCGTGCTCTACGACGATTCCCCGCACCACACCGCGGCGCGCGCGTGGTGGATGTTCCGCAGCTTCGGGATCGCCGCGTCGCTGCTCGACGGCGGCCTGGCGAAATGGCAGGCCGAAGGACGCGCCCTGGAGCAGGGGCCGGTAAGGGCCGTACCCCGCACGCTGACCGCCCGGTTCGATGCGACCGGCGTGCGCACGATCGGTCAGGTGAAGGCCATTCTGGCCAGCCACGCCGAGCAGCTCGTCGACGCCCGCTCGACCTCGCGCTTCAACGGCAGCGATCCCGAACCCCGCCCCGGCGTGGTCCCCGGCCATATTCCCGGCAGCGCGAACATCCCGCAGGGCGAGTTCTTCAACCCCGACGGCACCTGGAAGCACCTCGCGACGCTGCGCGCCTTGTTCGAGGCGGAGGGGATCGAGGTCGAGCGGCCGGTGGTCACCACCTGCGGATCGGGCATCACCGCGGCGGTCCCAGCCTTCGCGCTCCACCTGCTCGGGCATCCCGCCGCGCTCTACGACGGCAGCTGGACCGAATGGGGCGCCGACCCGGCCACCCCCAAGGCGACGGGGGCGGCGTGAGCGGTTCGGACAGCAGGAAGGGGGACGGCACCCGCGTCGTCGGCGCCGGGCGGCGCAAGGAGTGGACCCAGGGCATCGTCAACCCGCCGGTATGGCGCGCCTCGACCATCCTCTACGACAATGTCGCCGAGCTGCGCGCCAATGCCGGCCGCGACACGCATCACCGCCTGTTCTACGGCCGCCGCGGCACCCCGACTCAGTGGAGCCTGGCCGATGCGCTGACCGAGCTCGAGCCCGGCGCGGCGGCGACCTTCCTCTACCCCTCGGGCGTCGCCGCGGTCTCCGCCGCTTTGCTCTCGGTCCTCTCGCCCGGCGACGAGCTGCTGCTCGCCGACAGCGTCTATGATCCGACGCGCAGCTTCGCGACGGGGTTCCTCAAGCGTTTTGGGGTCACCACGCGCTTCTACGATCCGATGATCGGCGGCGGCATCGCCGAGCTGATCGGCGACAAGACCCGCGCGATCTTCATGGAGACGCCCGGCAGCCTGACCTTCGAGGTGCAGGACGTGCCCGCGATCGTCGCCGCGGCCAAGGCGCGCGGGGTCGTCACCCTGCTCGACAACACCTGGGCGACGCCATTGCTGTTCCCGGCGATCGAGAAGGGCATCGATCTCTCGATCCTCGCCTGCACCAAGTATGTCGCCGGCCATTCGGACGTGATGCTGGGATCGGTCACCGCGACGCCCGACCATTGGCACCAGCTCCGCGCCACCAGCTTCCAGCTTGGCCAGACCGCCAGCCCCGACGACGCCTGGCTGGGCTCGCGTGGGTTGCGCACGATGGCGCTGCGCTTGAAACATCATGGCGAGGTGGCGCTGGAAGTGGCGCGCTGGCTGGAGACGCGGCCCGAGGTGGCGCGCGTGCTCCACCCCGCCCTGCCCTCCTGCCCGGGCCACGAATATTTCGCGCGCGACTTCAAGGGAGCGGCCGGCCTGTTCACCTTCATCCTGCGCGGCGGGAACGAGGCGGCGCGGGCGGCGCTGATCGACGGGCTCGAGCTGTTCGGCATCGGTTACAGCTGGGGCGGGTTCGAGAGCCTCGCGATCCCGGTCGACCCCGAACGCATCCGCACCGTGGTGCCGTGGCAGGCGGAGGGTCCCGCGGTCCGGCTCCAGATCGGCCTCGAGGACCCGGCCGACCTCATCGCCGATCTCGCTGCCGGGCTCGACCGCTTCCGGGCGGCGCAATGACCGAGGCGGCGCTGATCCCGCCCGCGCTCGCCCACTGGCTCGCCGCGATCGGGATCCAGGTGCCGAACTCGTGCCGAGCTGATCGAGGGCGCGTTCGCCGGCGGCCTCGCCATCCTCGCGCTCGCCGCCGGCTGGCTGGCGGGCCGCAAGCTCGGCCCGACGTTCGCTGACCTCTGGCAACGGCATGTCGGCTCGCATGTCGAGGGCCTCGCGCATCGCATGCACATTATCGTGCGGCATGGCGGCGCCGCGCTGCTGCTCGCGATCCTCGCCAATGCCGCGCCCTGGGGCGGGTTCGCCGCGCTGCTGCTCGGCATCGCGCTCGGCGCCGCAACGGGGATGTTCACGCTGGCCTTCCTGCGCGGCCTCCACACCCCGCGCTGGATCGCCTGGATCACCGCCTTGGTGGTGTTCGTCGCCATCCTCAGTCACGCGATCGGCGGATTCAACGTCATCACCACCACGCTCGACCGGATCGGTGTCGATATCGGCTCGCGCCGCCTCTCGCTGCTCGCGCTCGTCACCGTCCTGGTCACCGCCGTGGCGCTCTATGCCGGGGCGCGCCTCGCCAACCGCGTGATCGGCCATTCGATCGGACAGGCGCGCGGCTTCGATCCGGCGCAGAAGCTGCTGTTCCAGAAGATCGCGAGCATCGTCGTCGTGGTCGTCGCCTTCTTCTTCGGCATCGACCTGCTCGGGATCGACCTGACGAGCTTCGCGGTGTTCTCGGGCGCGTTCGGCCTCGCGGTCGGCTTCGGCCTGCAGAAGACGATCGGCAATCTGATCGCGGGGATCATCCTGCTGATGGACCGCTCGATCAAGCCGGGCGACGTGATCGTGGTCGGCGACAGCTTCGGCTGGGTCAACAAGATCGGCGTGCGCGCGGTCAGCGTGATCACGCGCGACGGCAAGGAGCATCTGATTCCCAACGAGAATCTGATGACTCAGGAGGTCGAGAACTGGTCCTTCTCCGACCGCAACGTGCGCGTCCGCATTCCCGTCGGGGTCGGCTATGAGACCGACCTCAAGCTCGCGCAGAAACTCATGCTTCAGGCCGCGGTGGACAGCCCGCGCGTGCTCACCAGCCCCAAGCCCAATGTCTGGCTCACCAGCTTCGGCGACTATGCCGTGGAGCACGAGATCCTCGCCTGGATCAGCGATCCCGAGGGCGGCGTGGGCAATGTGAAGAGCGACGTGCTCAACCGCCTGTGGGACTTGTTCAAGGCCAACGGCATCGAGATTCCGATGCCGCGGCGCGAGATCATGGTGAAAAGCTGGCCCGCCGATGACGGCCGGGCGGTTCAACTCGCGCCCGATACGCCTAAATAGGGCATGTGTCCGCGCCCGTTACCGCCCGCATCGCCGAAGGAGTCGCGTCGATCCCGGCGGCGCATTGGGACGCCTGCGCGGGCGATGCGAACCCGTTCGTGTCGCATGCCTTCCTGTCTGCGCTCGAACGCTCGGGCTCGGCGACGGCGGAGACCGGCTGGCAGCCGCTGCCGATCGTGATCCACGGGCCATGCGGCACCCCCGCCGCGATCGCTCCTACCTATGCCAAGTCGCACAGCCAGGGCGAGTATGTCTTCGACCATGGCTGGGCCGAAGCCTGGGAGCGCGCGGGCGGGCGCTATTATCCCAAGCTCCAGGTCGCGGTGCCCTTCACCCCCGTCCCCGGCCCGCGCCTGCTCCTGCGCGATCCGGCGCTGGCCCCGGCGCTGATCGCGGGGATCGAGGCGGTGGCCGACCAGCATCGCCTGTCGTCCGCGCACGTCACTTTTCTCGACGAAGCGCAGCTGCCGCTGTTCGAGGAGGCGGATTGGCTGATCCGCGCCGGCACGCAGTTCCATTGGCACAATGACGGATATGCGCGCTTCGACGACTTCCTCGCCGCGCTCGCCTCGCGCAAGCGCAAGGCGATCCGCAAGGAGCGCGAGCGTGCCCGGGAAGGCCTGACCTTCCGCCACCTGACCGGCAAGGAGATCACCGAGGCGCATTGGGACGCCTTCTGGACCTTCTACCAGGACACCGGCGCCCGCAAATGGGGCCGCCCCTATCTCACTCGCGTCTTCTTCTCGATGCTGGGCGAAGCGATCGGCGACAGGCTGCTGCTGATGTTCGCCGAGCGCGACGGACGCCCGATCGCCGGCGCGCTCAATCTGATCGGCGGCGATGCGCTCTATGGCCGCTACTGGGGCTGCACGGAGGACGTGCCCTTCCTCCATTTCGAGCTTTGCTATTATCAGGCGATCGAGGCCGCGATCATGCGCGGCCTGCCGCGCGTCGAGGCCGGCGCGCAGGGCGAGCACAAGCTCGCGCGCGGCTATGTGCCCGTCACCACCTGGTCGGCGCATTATCTGCCCGATCCGAACTTCCGCCGCGCCGTCGCCGACTATCTCGAACGCGAGCGCGCCGCGGTGGCGCACGAGCAGGAATTCCTCGGCGAGCTGACGCCCTTCCGCCGCGGCTAGACCTTCTTCTGCGCCCGCTCCCAGGCCTCCAGCTGCTTTTCCTTGTCGCGTCTGAGGAAGTCGCGGACCTTCTCGATCTGGCTGTGATAGGGCCCGAGATCGATCGGGTTGAGCACCGCCGCGGGGGTGCCGTGATCGATCTTGAACAGCACGCTGTTGCCGTCGCGCCAGACCGGGATCAGCCCCGCCTCGAGCCGCTTGTCATAGGGCGGCGGGCTGATCACCCAGAGATAATCATAGGCATGGCGCGGAAACCGGGCCAGGCTCACCGCCACCGGCCGCCACCATTCGCGCGGGCATTTGGTGTCGGTGACGATCTGCGAAGGATCGTGGCTGAAGCCCCGCGCCTGCTTGTAGCGCACCGTCAGCAGCTGCCCGCCGGCCATCGACCACTGGTCGTTGGTATAGGCGAGCCGCCGCACCATCGCCATGCCCGGCAGGTGCTGCAGGCGCGTCATCGTCCATTCGTTGTAGCAGGTCTCGCCGACGAAGCTCAGCAGCTTGGCGCCGACCGGAACGTGCTCGAGCGCCTTGAGCTCGCGGTCATAGGCCCTGTCGTAGAGCACGTAGCTCCACGTCGTGGCGCCCATGCGGACGAGGAAGAAGGCGAGGCCCGCGACCGCGAGCACGTTCGCCCCGCGCATCGTCATGCCCGGCTTGGGCCGGAGCGCGATCACCGCGATCGCGAGCATATAGGGGGCGAGGCGCATATCGGCATAGGCCGAGCCGAACACGATGCGCGGCAGCAGGATGAACACCGCGATCAGGAACAGCGCGGAGATGCCGAGGTGGCGCGAATAGCCGACATTGGGATCGCGCACGCCCTTGAACAGGATCAGGTAGAGCACGCCGAGGCAGGCGATGTCGAACAGCTGCCAGCGGTCGCGCAGCACCATCAGCATCCACCAGGTCTTGGCGCGCCAGTTGAACCAGTCGCCGGTCTGGCCGCCGACGTGCCCGCCGGTGCGCCACGCCAGCATCAGCAGCGCCGGCGGCGCGAGGACGAGGCAATGGATCCCCGCCCAGATCCACGGCACCACCCAGCGCCGCACGAAATCGGCGTGCCACGGGCCGGTGCGCGGCCCGCGCTTGTCGTGCTGACGGATCAGCTCGGCGGCGAAGCACAGCACGCCGAGCGTGCCCCAGCCGAAGGTGTGGGTCACCCAGATGATCAGGCCGATTGGCACGAACAGGATCGCGCGCAGCCGGATCCTGCCCAGCCGCGCGAGCCGCAGCCACAGCGCGAAGGCGTTGAGCGCGAGCGCCATCGACAGCGAGAAGTTCGCGAAGCCGAAATGGAAGGCGTAGTTGTAGGCGAGCGGCAGCGCGAACAAGGCGGTGGCGGGAATCCGCCCATGCACCTCGCGAGCGATCCACAGCAGGCCGGTGACGGTGAGCACCGGAATGGTGATGATGATCAGCTTGACCGCCAGTTCGAGCCCGAAGATCGGCTCCAGCGGGATGATCAGCAGGTCGAGCCCGAGATTGCCGATCAGGCTCCACTCGAACCGGTACCAGTCGTTGAGCCACGGCACATCGCCATGGGAGAGCTGGACGCGATAGCGCGCCATGTGGCCGGGCAGGTCGACCATCGGCGGGATATCCGGCCACAGCAACGGCACCGCCGCGGCGATCGCCGCGAACAGCACGAACCAGCGCGTCTGCCACCAGCGCGGCGTATCCAGGCCCCCTTGCATCGGGCGCACTTACTGCGGCCTGCGCCCCGGCGGCAAGCGGATTGGCATGCGGTCCGCCGTATTGCAGGCCGGATCGGACTGGAGAATCAGCGAACGCGGTAGAATTTGAGCCCGGTGTCGCGCAGCGGCAACGGCTCCAGCCAGGCCGGCCTGTCGCCCCGGATCAGGCGTGCGGCGAGGCTGTCGGGATAGGCGTTGGCCAAGTCGAGCTCGACGAAATCGCGCGGGCAGATCGCGACATAGTCGGTCCCCCATCGCGCGCCGATCCGCCGCGCCTCATCCGGATCGGCCAGGAAGAAATCGTACATCGCCCGGTTGCCGCGATTGTTGCGGTGATAGCCGGCCGCGACGGAACCGTGGTGAGTGCTGCCGATGATGTACGCGGCGCGGTCCATCGGCGCCATCACCGTTCCCGCGGGATAGCGATCGAGCTGTTGCCAGACGTCGCCCGCGTTGCAGCCGCGATGGACCAGGAACGACGCGCGGATCTGCGGCGCCAGCATCCGGTCGATCCGTTCGGGCACGATCAGATAGACCATCCCGGCCGAGGCGAGCCACGCGCCCGCCACTGCGAGGCCGCGCCAGCGCGGCGCCTGGCGGGCGGCCAGGATCAGCTGCGCGAGCAGTGGCGCCGCGACCGCGCTGCCGAGATAGGCGCCACGCACCTGGAACAGGGTCACTGCCGCGCTGACCGCCAGCACCGCGACCAGCGGCAGCGCCGCCCGGCGCCGCAGGGGGCGCGTGGCGAGGAACCAGCCGGCGACGAGCAATGCCGCCGCCATCAGCCCGCCCGAGGGGAAGCCGACGCTCAAGAAACGATGCTCGAACATCCCCTGCGCCTCGACGACGTTGTCCATGAAGGCGCTGCGCACGAACGGGTCCATCGGGCCATAGGGGCCAGTCAGGCAGACGGGATAGCGAAGCAGGGCGAAGGCGAGCACGGCGGCTCCCGCCGCGCCGGCAAGTCCCAGCCGTGTCTTCCAGCCCGGCAGCTTCGGCGAGAGGAACCCGAGCGCGATCCACGCCCCCGCCGCCGCCAGCGTCGCGCTCGACGAGGCGGGGGTGAAGGCGTCGCACCATTCCGCCGTCCAATAGGTCGGCCGCGCGAACAGCAGCAGGAGCAAGGTCACGCCGCCCGTCGCCGCGCCCGCCGCGATCAGCCGGTTGCGCTCGGCCTCCCCGCGCCAGATCCATTGCCCGCACAGCACCGCGATCACCGCGGCGACATAGGGCGCGGTCTCGAGCCCGATGCCGAGGCTGAACGCGATGCAGATTCCGGCCCCCACGCCGTTCGCCGGCGTGGGACGGCGCATCAGCGCGAGGACCGCGCCGAGGATCAGTACGATCTGCAATGCGTGGTGGTCGATCCGGCCGGGCAGGAACAGCGAATTGGCGGGATAGGCGAGCGCCGCGACGACGATCGCGACCAATGCCGCGGACGCGCCGCCCAGCCGCCGCGCGATCCGGCCCGAGAGGAAGAGATAGGCGGCGAACAGCAGCGCCGGATAGAGGATCACCGCCAGCAGCTCGGCGCCGTGCGCGCCCAGGAACGGCCGCGCGGCGAGGATGATCGCGGCGATGCCGACATCGTTGATCCGCGACCAGTGCATCGGCGCGCCCTCGGGCGGCGCCAGCCGATACTGGGTCCAGTCGTTGAACGCCTGCCCCGCCACCAGGTCGCGCACCTGGGCGAGCCGCATCATGTCGTCGTTGTCGGGCAAATTGAGCTGCCCGACCTGCGGCCAGTCGTTGATCGTCCAGCACAGGCTCAGGAACAGTGCGAGCAGCAGCGCGACGATCGCATCCCGGCGGCGAGCGGCCGTTCGATGAAGGGGATCGTCACTCGTTCCGATGCGCATCGGCGCTCCTGCCAGGCCATAGCCGGTCTAGGGCAGCTTCCCCCCGGCGCTGAGGCCGGAATAACGGGCAATGGTTAACCCTCTTTTGGCAACTCGCCGATAGGCAGTGGGGCATGAACCTCGCCGCCAAGCACGCCGCTGCCCCGCCGCCGCCCGCCGCCACGCCGGAGCCGGTCGAGCTGTCGATCGTCATGCCCTGCCTCAACGAGGCGGAGACGCTGGCGCTCTGCATCCGCAAGGCCAAGGCGTTCCTCGAGGAATACAACATCGCCGGCGAGGTGATCGTCGCCGACAATGGCTCGACCGACGGGTCGCAACAGATCGCCAACGCGCTCGGGGCGCGGATCGTGCACGTGCCGGCGCGCGGCTATGGCGCGGCGCTGATCGGCGGGATCGAGGCGGCGCAGGGCCGCTACGTCGCGATGGGCGACGCCGACGACAGCTATGATTTCGGCGCGCTGATGCCCTTTCTCGAATCGCTGCGCGCGGGCGGCGAGCTGGTGATGGGCAACCGCTTCCAGGGCGGGATCGCGGAAGGCGCGATGCCCCCGCTGCACAAATATCTCGGCAACCCAGTGCTGAGCTTCCTCGGCCGCACCTTTTTCGGCACGCCGATCGGCGATTTCCATTGCGGCCTGCGCGCGTTCCGCCGCGACCGCATCCGCGCGCTCGGCCTCACCGCGCCGGGGATGGAGTTCGCGAGCGAGATGGTGGTCAAGGCCGCGATCGCCAAGCTCGACATCCGCGAGGTGCCGACCACGCTCAAGCCCGACGGCCGCAGCCGCCCGCCGCACCTGCGCACCTGGCGCGACGGCTGGCGCCACCTGCGCTTCCTGCTGATCTACGCGCCGCGCTTCCTGTTCCTCTACCCCGGTCTGGCGCTGGCGCTGGCGGGGCTCGTCGGCGTGATCGGGCTGATCCCCGGCGACGTCCGCCTCGGCGAGGTCGAGCTCGGCGTGCACACGATGATCTTCGCCGCGATGGCGGTGCTGATCGGCTCGCAGCTCGTCGGCCTGTCGGTGCTCGCCCGACGCTATGGCGTGATCGCGGGCATGTGGCCCGAAAGCGGCCTGATGCGCCGCATCCGCAACTGGTTCAGCGTCGAGCGCGCCTGCATCGCCGGCGGCGCGATGCTGGTCACCGGCATCGGCGGCGCGATCGCCGCGACCCTGGCCTGGGCGAGCGCCGGCTTCGGCGACATGGACCCCGCCGCGCTGATGCGCGTGACGATCCCGTCGATGCTGCTCTGCTGCCTCGGCGTGCAGACCGCGGTCACCGCCTTCTTCGCCGGCCTGCTCGACCAGCCGCGGCGCTAGCCCTCGCGGCGGCCCAGCAGCCGCAGCCGCAGCGCGTTGAGCTTGATGAAGCCCGCCGCGTCGCGCTGGTCGTAGGCGCCCTGGTCGTCCTCGAAGGTCACCACCTTCTCGCTGTAGAGCGAATAGGGCGACTTGCGGCCGACCACGCTTGCGCTGCCCTTGTAGAGCTTGAGGCGCACGGTGCCGGCGACCTTCTCCTGCGAGTAATCGATCGCCGCCTGCAGCATCTCGCGCTCGGGCGCGAACCAGAAGCCGTTGTAGATCAGCTCGGCATAGCGCGGCGCCAGCTCGTCCTTGAGATGCGCGGCGCCGCGGTCGAGCGTGATCGATTCGATGGCGCGATGCGCGACGTGATAGATCGTCCCGCCCGGCGTCTCGTACATGCCGCGCGACTTCATGCCGACGAAGCGGTTCTCGACCAGGTCGAGCCGGCCGATGCCGTGCTTGCGGCCGAGCTCGTTGAGCGCCGCCAGCAAGGTCGCGGGCGACATCGCCTCGCCGTTCAGCGCAATGCCGTCGCCCTTCTCGAAATCGATCGTGATATATTCGGGCGCGTCGGGCGCGTCCTCGGGATTGACCGTGCGCGAATAGACGTAATCGGGCACTTCCTCCCACGGATCCTCGAGCACCTTGCCCTCGGACGAGGTGTGGAGGAGGTTCGCGTCGGTCGAGAAGGGCGCCTCGCCGCGCTTGTCCTTGGCGACCTGGATCTGGTGCGCCTCGGCGAACTCGATCAGCTTGGTGCGGCTGGTCAGGTCCCATTCGCGCCACGGCGCGATCACCTTGATGTCGGGGTTGAGCGCATAGGCCGACAGCTCGAAGCGGACCTGGTCGTTGCCCTTGCCGGTCGCACCATGGCTCACCGCATCGGCATTCACCTCGTGCGCGATCTCGATCAGCCGCTTGGAAATCAGCGGGCGCGCGATCGAGGTGCCGAGCAGATAGACGCCCTCGTACAGTGCGTTGGCGCGCATCATCGGGAAGACGAAGTCGCGGACGAACTCCTCCTTGAGGTCGTCGATGAAGATATGCTCGGGCTTGACCCCGGCATTGAGCGCCTTCTGGCGCGCGGGCTCGAGCTCCTCGCCTTGGCCGAGATCGGCGGTGAAGGTCACCACCTCGCACTGATATTCCTGCTGGAGCCATTTCAGGATCACGCTGGTGTCGAGGCCGCCCGAATAGGCGAGCACCACGCGGTTGATCTTGTCGGCCATCGTCATCGTCGCTCCAGAGGGAAAAGTCGCGTGGCCTCTAGGGCCGCGGGGGCGGTTCCGCAACACCGGCGAACAGACGCGGCAGATACGCGCCAAGTGACATTGCGCGGTAGAAATAGCTGGCGAGGAGCGCGAGCCACACACCCGCCGCGCCGAGCGGGCGCAGCAGCAGGTCGGTCCCGACATAGAGCAGCGTCGCGAGGATCGCGGCGTTGCGCAGTGCCCGTCCCTGAGTCGCACCGATGAACACGCCGTCGAGCAGCCACGCAGGCACGCCCAGCGTCGCGGTCAGCGCGGCGAGCGGCAGCATCGCATAGGCCGCCGCGCGCACCTCCACATTGCTGGTCAGCAGATCGACCAGCAGCCAGCCGAACGCCGCCGCGACCAGCGTCGCGATCAGTCCGAAGCCGAGCGAGAACTCGCCGGTCAGCCGGATCGCGCGCTTCAAGTCCGCCTTCGACCCGGCTCCCACGGCGATCCCCACGCGCGATTCGGCGGTGAAGGCGAAGCCGTCGAGCACGAAGGCGAAGATGCTGACGAGCTGCAGCAGCACATGGTTGGCGGCGAGCTGCACCGTCCCCAGCCGCGCCCCGGCGTTCGCCAGCCACAGGAACATCGCCAGCAGCGCGACGGTGCGGATCATGATGTCGCCATTGACCGCGAACAGGCGCTTCCACGCCGCCTTGTCGAAGAAGCCGGCGCGCTGGCTCAGCACCGCGCCCGGCCCGGCGGCGCGCAGCACCATCGCCACGCCGAGCGCGAGCGCCACCCATTCGGCAAGCGCGGTGCCCAGTCCCACCCCGCGCGCGCCCATCCCGAAATGCCACACGAACAGCATGTCGAGCGCGATGTTGACCGTGTTCATCGCGATTTGCAGCAGCAGCGTGTCGCGCGTCCGGCCCAGGCCATAGAGCCAGCCGTTGATCGCATAGAAGCCGAGCGCTGCGGGCGCGCCTAGGAAACGCGCGGTGACGAACTCGCGCGCCGCCGCGTCGAGGCTGCCCCCGCCGGCCAGTGCGGCGAGCGCGAGGGGCACGATCAGCAGCTGAAGCGCGACCAGCGCCGCGCCGATCGCAAGGCCCACCGCGACGCCCCGCGCGAGCAATGCATTGACCTCCGCCGTGTCGCCGCGGCCATGCGCCTGCGCGGTCATCCCGGTCATGCCCATGCGCAGGAAGCCGAATGCCCAGAAAATGAAGTTGATGATCGCGACGCCCAGCGCCACGCCGGCAAGCGCGGCCACATCGCCGGTCCAGCCGATCACCGCGGTATCGACCAGTCCGACCAGCGGTACCGTCGTCTGCCCCAGCATGATCGGCCACGCCTGGGCGAAGATCGACCGGCGGGTGAGAAGGAGGGGCTGCGACGCTTGCATGCCGCCCCCATGCGCATATGCTCGCGCGAAATCCAGCGGAGCCGTCCGATGGCCGAGATCAAGACCAAGCCGACCGCGATCAGCCCCGCCGAATTCATCGAGGCGGTCGAGAATCCGGCACGGCGCGAGGACGCGAAGACGGTCTGCGCCATGATGGAACGCATCTCAGGCGAGCCGCCCAGGATGTGGGGTCCCTCGATCATCGGCTTCGGCAGCTACCGTTATAAATATGACAGCGGTCACGAGGGCATGATGTGCCGCCTCGGCTTCTCGCCGCGCAAGGCGCAGCTCGTGCTCTATGTCCTGACCGGCGCCGCAGGAGAGGATGAACGGCTGGCGAAGCTCGGCAAGCACAAGACCGGCAAATCGTGTCTCTACATCAACAAGCTGGCCGATGTGGACCTCGCGGTGCTCGAGCAAATGGTTCGCGACGCGCTCGCCTATATGGACGAAAAATACCCGGCGTGACGGTTCAAGCGCGAGTCAGGCCGGGCGTGCTATGGCGCCGCGCATGTCGATTCTCTTTCTCCTCGCCGCCGCCCAGGCCGCACCGCTCAGCGTGGCGCCTGGTCCGCTCCCCAAGGCCGAAGCCGAACGCCGTGTCGCCGAGCGCTTCGCCGATCTCGACCTCAACGAGGATGGCGTAATCGAGCGCGACGAGGTTCGCGCCCGCTTCGATTTCGAGGCGAGCGCCAATGCCACCTTCGCCGCCGCGCAACGAGCCAAGAAGGCGGGCGACCCGCGCCCGTCGATCGACTCGCGCCAGCCCGCCTTCGCCAAGGCCGACGCCTGGTTCGCCGCGGTCGACACCGACAAGGACGGCAAGATCACGCGCGAGGAACTGACGCGCTACGCGGGTGCAGACATCGAGCAGCTCGGGATAAAGTGAGTTCGGACGACCTGCTAGATTGTCGGCGGGTTTCGAGTATCGTTGCGCAATGTCCTGGTTCAGCATTGCCGTTGCATTTGTCGCCGTGCCATCGGCCCTGGCGCAGGATGCAGAACAGCCCATATCGCGTCCACAGCAGACCGAATCCACAGCTAAACGGAAGATACCGGTTCGTGCCAAACCGATTCCGCCCGTCGATTGGGTGACTCCACGCGACTTTCCGAACGAGGCGGCGGGAACGAATCTGGAGGTTGGCGTCCGGATCGATGTCGATACTACCGGTAAGGTCGTTGGTTGCACCGTGATCAAATCGAGCGGCTCGTCATTTCACGATCGAAAGACCTGCGATCTTGTCAGCGCGCGCGGACGATATGAGATCGCTCGATCGGCTGATGGCAGGGCGATACCGTCGGCCTCGTTCCTGCGTTTCCGCATAACGGGTTAGCTCCGAGCGAGTGCGCCTCAACGCAACCCCTTCTCCGCCTCCGCCATATAGTCCCGCGTCACCGGCAGCGCGTCGCGCGAGCGGGCATATTGCAGCTGATAGTTGACCAGCCCGCCGTTGCGGAAGCTGACCAGCGATCCGGCGAGATAATAGGTCCACATGCGGAAGAAGCGCTCGTCGTAGAGCGCGACGATCTGATCCTTCGACGCGACCGCGCGGTCGTACCAGTGCTGGAGCGTCCAGCCATAGTGGAGGCGCAGCACCTCGACATCGGTGAGGAAGAATCGCAGCCCCTCATGCCCGCGCAATATCTCGGACAGCGCCGGGATATAGCCGCCGGGGAAGATGTACTTGGCAGTGAACGCGTCGGTCACGCCCGGCCCGCCGGCGCGGCCGATCGTGTGGAGCAGCATCACCCCATCCTCGGTCAGCAGCTCGCGGCACTTGCGGAAGAAGGTGCGGTAATGCGCCGTGCCGACATGCTCGAACATGCCGACCGAGACGATTCGATCGAACCTGCCTGTCACGTGGCGATAGTCGATCAGCTCGAACTTCACCCTGTCGGCGACCCCGGCCTTCTCGGCCCGCTCGCGCGCGACCTTGAGCTGCTCCTCGGACAGCGTCACGCCGAGCACCTCGGCACCGGTCTTTTCGTGCAGGTAGAGCGCCATCCCGCCCCAGCCGCAGCCGATGTCGAGCACCTTCATGCCCGGCGAGAGCGCGAGCTTGGCCGCGATGTGCGCCTTCTTGTCGAGCTGCGCCTGCTCCAGGCTGTTCGCCGGATCGGTGAAGTACGCCATCGAATATTGGCGGTCCGCATCGAGGAACAGGTCGTAGAGCTTGCCCGACAGGTCGTAATGATGCGCGACGTTGCGCTTGGAGCGGCGCGCCATGTTGATCCGGTCGATGCGGAAGCGGACCGCGTCGAACCCGCGCTTGAGCGTCGAGGCGTTGAGCGCCCGGTCGCCCTGCTCCCAGCGATTGTTCGCGGTGAAGAGATGAAGCAGCGCGAGGATGTCGCCCCGCTCGATCACCATCGACCCGTCCATGAAGGTCTCGGCGGCGCCGAGCGCGGGATCGGTGAGGATTCGCCGCGTCGCGGCGGGGTTGGTGAACCGTATGGTGACTGGTGCGATTTCCGGATCGGGCGTGCCGAAGCTGCGCGCCGTTCCGTCCGCATGAATCACCGTCAGCTCGCCGCGCTTCACCGCTCGGGTGAAGAAATGGTCGATCAGCGCCATGCCGGGTTGCTAGGGAACGAACGAGGCCTTCGCAAGTGCGGAAACCTATATCCCCGCATACCATTCGTAATCGGCGAGATCCTCCCACAGCCCGCCCTTGCCGCCATGGATGCCGTCGAGCGCGGCCACCGCCTCGATCCGCATGATGTATTTGGCGTGCTTGTAGCCGAGCTGGCGCTCGACTCGCAGCCGCAGCGGCGCGCCGTGCTGGACCGGGAGCGTGCGGTTGTTCATCGCCCAGGCAAGGATCGTCTGGGGGTGGAAGGCGTCGATCAGGTCGACCGATTCGTAATAGGGCCGCCCGCCGAGCGTGTCGGCGCAATGGAAGACGAGGTAGCGCGCGGTGTCCCGAAGGCCCGCGAGATCGAGCAATGTCGAGAGCTTCGGCCCGTGCCACTTGCCGATCGCGCTCCACCCTTCGACGCAGTCGTGGCGCGTGATCTGCACGCGTTGCGGCAGCGCGCGCAGATCGGCGAGCGAGAGCTTGAGCGGCCGCGCCACCAACCCGTCCACGATCAGCCGCCATTCGGCGAAATTGCCGCGCATCAGCGCGCGGTACGTCTCGTCCGCCGGGAAGACCGTGCCGTTGGCGCGGAAGCGCGGCGACATCTCCGCCTCGGTGAACTGGCGCGCGAGCGCGTCGCGGTCGGTGATCGCGCGCTGCAGGCTGCGGTTCACCGCCTCGGCCTTGAACAGGAGGTCGCGGCCCGCCTCGCTCTTGCCGATCGCGTCGCAGCCGGCGACCAGTCCGCCGGCGCCTGCGGCGAGCAACGAGCGGCGCGTGATCAGGCTCATTGCGGCACCCGCCATTTGCCGGTGAGCATCGAGCGCACTTCGTTCCACGCGCCGGC
Source organism: Sphingomonas sp. MS122 (assembly GCF_049532975.1). Taxonomy (GTDB): domain Bacteria; phylum Pseudomonadota; class Alphaproteobacteria; order Sphingomonadales; family Sphingomonadaceae; genus Sphingomonas. The sequence goes on from NZ_CP186695.1 coordinate 333,765, forward strand.
GAGGATCACCAAGGCGAGATGGACGACGATGAATCCCGCCAGCAGCATCGCGACGATGAAGTGGATCGAGCGCGCGCTCTGCCGTCCGCCGAAGATGTCGAGCAGCCACGGCCATGCCGCGTTCATTCCCGGCGACATGGCGAGCCCGGTGAAGATCACCAGCGGCAGCAGCACGAAGATCACGCCGACATAGGAGAGCTTCTGGAAGATGTTGTAGGCGCGCGGGTTTTCCGGATCATGGAAGCGCAACTCGGCATGCGCGCGCGCATCGGCGGCGAGATGCGCGGGCGCCAGCTCCTTCGCGCGGATGCGCAAGTCGCGCTGGAAGTGCCGGTTGAGCAGGCTGACGACCATGAAGGCGAGCAGCGCGAATGCCAGTACCAGCGCGAAGAAGAAGTGCCAGCGCCGCGCCAGCGCGAGATTGTAGGTCGAGGGAATCGTCAGCCAGCCGGGTGTGCGCCCACCCTCGAATACCCAGCCGACGCGAAACCAGGGCTGGTCGTAGTTCGCGCCATATTCGCCCCAGTAGAGCTGGCCGTGCGCGTTGAGGATCATCAGGCCGCTGCCCAGCAGCACGATCACGCTGACCGCGGTCGCCCAGTGCCAGAGCCGGGTCGCCAGCCGGTGGCGATAGACGGTCGGTTCGCTGGCCACGCCCCTTTATGCCGCCGGCGCGGGCCGGGCGCCAGCGGCAAATCGGTCAGGCGTGGACGTTGAGCAGCTCGGCAAGCGGCACCTCGCCGAGCAGCGCGCCGTTGCCTGGCGGGGTCTCGCCGTCCTCGCGTGCCTGGGCGAAGGCGACCGCGGGATCGGCCATCAGCCGCGCGATCAGCGCCTGGGTCTTGGGATAGTCGCCGGTCCGCACCGCCTGATGGAACGCGCCCCAGCGCGCCACGCCGATGAACACGCCGTCGGCCAGCGTCGGCCGGTCGCCGAGCAGATAGGGCGAATCGCCGATCAGCTCCTCCATCCGCGCATGCCGCTCGTTGACCGCGCCATGGCCGAGGCGCCGCAGCGCCGCCTTGTAGTCCGGATCGGCATCCTCCTGCTCCAGCGCGATCCAATAGGGGGTGAAGGCCGCGGTGAAGCCGGTGTTGATGAAGCCGATCAGCTGGTGGAGCCGGTCAGCCTGCGGCGTGCCGGGATCGAAGCTGACGCGGCGATCGCGGTCGCGCGCCTCGATCCACAGCGCGATCGCCATCGTCTCGGTCAGCACGCGGCCGTCCCCGGTGAGCAGCACCGGCGTCTCGCCGCGCGGATTGAGGCGCAGATATTCCGGCGATTTCATCTCGCTCAGCATGTCGACGCGCGACAGGCGGTAAGGCTGGCCGAGCCATTCGAGCGCGGCGACAAGCCCCATCGAGCTCCCCAGCGGGAAGCCGTAAAGCAGGGTCGGTTCCATGATATTCTCCGTGATCTTTGGGGATCACCGCGCGGCGTGACTGGCATTTAGGGAGCCCCGCGCCCAAGTAAATTACGCACAAAAATGTCACTCCTGGAGCGGAGCCGGAAAATGCAGGACCTCGTATCAAGCTGCCCGATCGAGGATGCGATGCGCGTGCTGAGCGGACGCTGGGCGACCTTGCTGCTTTATTATCTCAAGGATGGACCCAAGCGGTTCAGCGAGCTGCAGCGCGACAACCCCACCATCTCGCACCGCATCCTGACGCTCGAGCTGCGCAAGCTCGAGGACGCGGGACTGGTCGCGCGCACCGCTTATGAAGGGTTTCCGCTCAAGGTCGAATATTGCCTCAGCGCGCCCGGCGCCGAGCTGATGCCGATGATCGACGCGATCGGCGACTGGTGGGAAGCCTCCTTCCCCCGCCGGCGCGAATGCCGGTCAGCCGCCTAGGCGTACGCCCGCGCGAAGAAGATCACCGTCGTCGCGGCGGTGACCAGCAGGGTCCACACCCGCACCGCACGCGCCGACAGCCTTTTGCCGATCGCGGCGCCCGCCCAGCCGCCGAGGATCGAGCCCGCGAGCATCGGCAGGCACGCCCACCACCACACCATCGCGAAGGCGATGAATACGACCGCCGCGGCGAGGTTCGCCACTGCCAGCATCAGCGTGCGAATCGCGAACAGCTCGCGCGGCTGGATATTGGCGAGCAGGCCATAGACCGCGGTGGTCATCAGCCCCACACCGCCCCCGAAATAGCCGCCATAGATGCCGAGCAGCGACTGCGCGCCGATCAGCGTCGGCCGCCCGATCGTGACGCGCGCGTGCAGCCAGTCGGCGGCGCGCTTGCCGAACACCATCACCACAAAGGCGAACAGCAGCAGCCAGGGAATGACGATGTCGAACGTGTCGCTCGGGGTCAGCACCAGCAACAGGCTGCCCGCGAGCCCCGCGACGAAGGTGATCGTCCCGAGCAGCAGCACCGACAGCCCGGCGACCGGCCCGAGCTCGTCGCGGAACCCCCACGCGCTCGCCGCCGCGCCGGGCAGCAGCGCGACGTTCGAGGTCGCGTTGGCGATGTTCGCGGGCAGGCCGAGCGCGATCAGCACCGGCAAGGTGAAGAAGGACCCCCCGCCGGCCAGCCCGTTCATCGCACCGCCGACGATCCCTGCGAAGGCGGCGAGCAGAAGGTCGGGCCAGTTCATCGAAACGCCCTATGCCAGAAACCCGGGCGCGCTCAATATCGGCTGGCTTGATGGTGGTGGGTCGGATGGACAACGCGATCACAGACTATGCCGCGAACGCGACCCCTGAGCTGATCGCGGGTTATGACGCGCTTCCCCCCGAACAGATTTACGCTTCCGTGCTCGACCTTTTTCCGGACGCGCCCGCCCGGATCGCCGACATCGGCGCGGGCACCGGGCGGGATGCCGCATGGCTCGCACGGCGGGGACACCGCGTTCTCGCGATCGAACCCGTCCGCGCCTTCCGCGAAGCCGGCACCGCGCTGCACGGCGACGCGACCGAATGGCTGGACGACCAGCTTCCCGAGCTTGGCGAGGCGGCGCGACGCGGTCCGTTCGATCTCGTGCTGCTGTGTGCTGTCTGGCACCACCTCGACACATCCGACCGCACGCGCGCGATGCCGAACCTGGCGAGGATGACGGCGCCGGGCGGCACGCTCATCCTGTCGCTACGCCATGAGCCGGGCACGCTCGGTTCCCACAGCTATCCCGCACCACCCGAGGAGGCGATCGACCTGGCTTGCGCGGCGGACTTCAGTCTCATCCGTCAGGCGGAAGCAGCCGCGGTTCACCCTCTGAGCCGGGCGAACGGGGTCCGATGGACCTGGCTCGTCTTCACCAGGACGTCCGGTTAGCTCAGCGCCGCCTGCTTCTCTTCGGCCAGCCGGTCGAGCTCGGCGCGGCTCTTCTTCTCCGCCGCGGTCTTGAGCTGGCCGCACGCCGCGTCGATGTCGCGGCCGCGCGGGGTGCGCACCGGCGCCGAATAGCCCGATTCGAAGATGATCTCGCTGAACCGCGCGATCCGCTCGGGCGTCGAGCATTCATAGGGTGCGCCGGGCCAGGGATTGAACGGGATCAGGTTGACCTTGGCCGGCAGCTTGTACTTCCTGATCAGCCGGACCAGCTCGTGCGCGTCGGCGTCGCTGTCGTTCTTGTCCTTGAGCATCACATATTCGAACGTGATGCGCCGCGCGTTGTTGGCGCCGGGATAGTCGGCGCAGGCCTGGAGCAGTTCCTCGATCCCGAACTTGCGGTTCAAGGGCACGATCTCGTCGCGGATCTCCTTGGTCACCGCGTGCAGCGACACCGCGAGGTTGACGCCGATCTCCTCGCCCGCGCGCTCCATCATCGGCACCACCCCGCTGGTCGACAGGGTGATGCGGCGCTTGCTCAGCGCGAGCCCGTCGCCGTCCATCACGATCCTGAGCGCGTCGCGGACATTGTCGAAATTGTAGAGCGGCTCGCCCATGCCCATCATCACGATGTTGGTGAGCATGCGCCCCTCGGGCTGGCTCGGCCATTCGCCGAGCGCATCGCGCGCCAGCATCACCTGGCCGACGATCTCGCCGGGCTCGAGGTTCCGCACCAGGCGCATCGTGCCGGTATGGCAGAAGCGGCAGTTGAGCGTGCAGCCGACCTGGCTCGACACGCACAGCGTTCCCCGGTCGGCGTCGGGGATGAACACCATCTCGTAATCCTGGCCGTCGTCCGAGCGGAGCAGCCACTTGCGCGTGCCGTCCGTCGAGACCTGCGCCTCCACGACCTCCGGACGCGAGATGACGAATCGCTGCGCCAGCCAGGGCTGCATCGCCTTGGAGATGTCGGTCATCAGGCTGAAGTCGGTGACGCCGCGATTGTAGATCCAGTGCCACAGTTGCTTGGCACGCAGCTTGGCCTGCTTCGGCTCGAGCTGGGAGGTCTCGAGCGCCATGCGCAGGTCGTGCTTCGACAGGCCGAGCAAGTCGATTCGCCCATCGGCGCGCGGCTTCAATTCGCGCGGGACGGGCACGGGATCGATGTGCCCGGGGATGGGCATGAGGGGCGCCGAAGCTGTCTGCATCGCGCGCATATAGGCGAAAATGCGGGGCAATTCCACTCCCCGGCCCGTCCCGCGCCTGCCACGGCGCGTCGCTGCGCGGTTGCGGGCCGGCGGCGCGGCTGGAAGCCTTGTGTGCGGGGGAACCTAATTCTTTCCCGAGTTTGGAGTTTTCGAATGATCAATTTCCGTCATGCCGCGCTGCTGGCCGGCGCCACCTTGATCGCCACCCCGGCGCTTGCGCAGGACACTGCCGCACCCGCCCCGGCTCCGCAGGAAGCGGCGCCCGCGACCCCGGCGGCCCCGGCCCCGGTGACCGACGACGAGGTCAAGAAGTTCGCCAAGGCCGCGCTCGCCGCCGACAAGATCAGCAAGGACACCGCGATCGCCGCTGCCGACAAGCAGAAGAAGATGGCGGAGGCGGTGACCACCAGCGGCCTTGAGCCGACGCGTTTCAACCAGATCGCCCAGGCCTCGCAGGCGGACAGCGCGCTGCAGCAGAAGGTGCAGGCGGCAATCGTCGCCGAGCAGCAGGCGTCGCCGGCGCCGTCCCCGACTCAGTAACACCCGGCCCCCCTGGGTTGCGCGGCCCGGCCTAACGCCGCGCGCAGCCCATGGCGGCGGCGTCGATCGCGGTGGCTGCGCCCTTCAGGGCATAGACATCCGCAAAGGCGCCGCCGCCTCTCGCCAGGCTTTCGACGCTCATGCTCCGGCTGGAGCGCATCGCCGCGACGATCGCGGCATCGGTACCGGGATCGGGTGCCCAGGCGTCGCTCGGCCCCGCGATCAGCTCGAAACGGCGCTCACCCACCGCCAGCGTCACCTTGGCTCGCGGATCGCGCGGACGGCTGAGGCGGATGTGCAGCTGGTTGCGCGCGCCCGCTTGCGGCCAGTTGGCGATGCTGGCGAAGGCGCCCCCGCGGTTGCCCTGCGGCGGCTGGCTGATCGCATAGCAGCGCAGCGGCGCGGCATCGCGGAACGCGCCCCAGCTGTCGAACACCCCGAGCGATTCGCGGCCCTCGCCCTGGATCGCGGCCAGCAGCATCAGCGCCGCGATCATGCCGGTGCTTGCCCCGCGCCGATATGGAGCACATTCTCCACGCCCTCGGCGATCATCACCACCGAACCTTGCGGCAATCCTGCCGCGACCGGCGTCTCGAACTCGGGATGCGCGTCGCCGCCGGTCATCAACCCGCGCAGCACGCGGCTCGAGATGCCGTGCATGATCACCAGCCGGTCGCCGGGATCGTCGTCGGTATCGGCGAGCCAGCCGGACACGCGCTCGGCGATCTGCTGATAGCGCTCGCCGCCGGGCGGCGGCCGCACCAGCCCGTCCGGCGCGATCACGTCGCCGCCTTCGGCGATGACGTCGGCATAATAGCGCCCGCCCCACACGCCCATGCCGATCTCGGTCAGCCGCGGATCCTGCCGCGCGCCGTGCCAGTCGAGCTCGAGATGCTCGGCGATCACCGCCAACGTCTGCAGCGCGCGCCCGGTGTTCGAGGCCCACAGCGTCAGCTCCGGCTTCGCGCCGAGATGGTCGCGCAGCGCCCGTCCCATCTCCTCCGCCTGAACGAAGCCGGCGCGGGTCAGCGGCGTGTGCGGATGGTCGCCCTGCAAGCGCCGCGCGGCATTGAATACGGTCTCGCCGTGCCGGGCGATGAAGTCGCGTCCCTTTCGTGCCATGGCGCCGCCCCATCCCTCGCCCGGCCGATGCTGCGGCCGCGTCGTCGAGCCCGAATCTAGGGCGCGCTGTGGCGGAAAAGCAACGGTTTTCCGCGTTTAGCTGAGGTTCATGCAACGCAGCATGATCTGGCGCATTGAGCCGGTCCCCGCCCAAGCGGGTGTGTATCAGTACAGGAGTATTTATGCGTAAACTGGTTCTTGCCGCACTGGCCGCGAGCGCGCTCGCCAGCCCGGCGTTCGCGCAGGATGAGGTCGCGCCCTTCACCGGTCTCCGCGCCGAAGGCGTGGTCGGCTACGACACGATGAGCGACGGCACCGACAGCGATGCCGGCTCGAGCGACGGCGTCACCTATGGCGGCGCGATCGGCTATGACGTCCAGCTGGGCGGCGCGGTGATCGGCGCCGAGGCCGAGCTGACCGGGTCGAGCGTCGACACGCGCGCCGACAACCTGCTCACCGCCGGCGACCGCCTGCGCGTCGACATGGGCCGCGACATCTATCTCGGCGGGCGCATCGGCGCGGCGATCACGCCGACCACGCTGATCTACGCCAAGGGCGGCTACACCAATGCGCGGATCGACACCGTCTACGAGACGCCGACCACCACCACCGAGATCAGCGAGGACATGGAAGGCTATCGCCTCGGCGCCGGCGCCGAGTTCAAGCTCTCGAACAACATGTATCTGAAGGGCGAGTATCGCTACTCGAACTACGGCTCGATCGACGGTTACGACATCGATATCGACCGTCATCAGGTCGTCGCGGGCGTCGGCATCCGCTTCTGAGGCGGAAAACCGGACCGCGTCGTCCACAAATGATGCGACCGAAAGGGCCGGGGCGGCTTGCTCCGGCCCTTTTTCACGTTAAGGATATCTCGAACTTCCGACGGCAATCCGTGCGCCGTCTGACAGGCGACAGTTCTTGAGGCCGCCCGGCCGGGGGTTTGAATACACATGAAAGCGACGATCGAACGCGCAACGCTGTTGAGGGGCCTCAGCCACGTCCAGTCGGTGGTGGAGCGGCGCAACACGATTCCGATCCTCTCCAACGTGCTGATCGAGGCGTCGGCCGAAGGCTCGCTGCGGCTGATGGCCACCGACCTCGACCTGCAGATCGACGAGACCGTGCCCGCCGCGGTCGACCAGGCCGGCGCCACCACGGTCCCCGCGCACACGCTGTTCGACATCGCGCGCAAGCTGCCCGAGGGCTCGCAGGTCGAGCTGTCCGCCGCCGAGGGCAAGATCAAGATCAACGCCGGCCGCGCCAAGTTCGAGCTCGGTACGCTGCCGCGCGACGATTTCCCGGTGATCGCCGAGGGTGAGCTGCCGACCGTGTTCGAGCTCGCCGCCGAGACGCTCAAGCAGATCATCGACAAGACCCGCTTTGCGATCTCGACCGAAGAGACTCGCTACTACCTCAATGGCATCTTCCTGCACGTCGCCGACGACACGCTGAAGGCCGCGGCGACCGACGGCCACCGTCTCGCCCGCGTCACCGTCGCGCGCCCGGACGGCGCCGAATCGATGCCCGACGTGATCGTGCCGCGGAAGTGCGTGGCCGAGCTGCGCAAGCTGCTCGACGAGGTCGACGGCTCGGTCGGCGTGTCGCTGTCGGGCTCGAAGATCCGCTTCGACCTCGGCGCCGCGATCCTCACCTCGAAGCTGATCGACGGCACCTTCCCCGACTATAGCCGCGTGATCCCGACCGGGAACGACAAGATCCTCAAGATCGATCCCAAGAGCTTCATGGAGGGCGTCGACCGCGTCTCGACCATCGCCACCGAGAAGACCCGCGCGGTCAAGATGGCGCTCGACCGCGACCGCATCACCTTGTCGGTCACCAGCCCCGACAACGGCACCGCGGCCGAGGACGTGCCGGGCGACTATGCCGCCCAGCCGTTCGAGATCGGCTTCAACTCGCGCTACCTGATGGACATCCTCGGGCAGGTCGAGGGCGATCTCGTCGAAGTGCATCTCGCCGACGCTGCCGCGCCGACGCTGATCCGCGAGAACGACAAGTCGCCCGCGCTGTACGTCCTGATGCCGATGCGGGTCTGACGCCCCTCTTGAACCGCGCGCGATAATCGCTTATTGACACGCTTGTCAGTAAAGGCAGGCGAGTGATGGCGACGCAAGCGCAACAGCAACCGACCGTGGCCCAGGCGCCCCTTTCTCCGGCGATCGACTGGGGCCGGCCGCGCAAGCGCGAATGGGGCACGGCATTGCGCGCGCTGGTGCGCCTGCTCGGCAATGCCGACGATACGGTGCAGGTGTTCCGCATCATGCGCGCGCTCAACGGCGACACGGTGCAGAAGAATTATCGCCGCCTGCTCACCTCGAAGGAGGGCGGCCGCCTCGCCTATCAGCGAATCGAGCTGTCGCAGCGCTTCTCAGACCGCGCCTGGATCGATTCGCTGCCCGAGGGCAGCGTCGGCGCCGCCTATCGCGCGTTCCTCGACCGCACCGGCTATTCGGCGCAGGGCCTGGCGGACGTCAGCTACGCCGATGCCGAGATCGAGCGCGGGGTCGAGCATCCGCACGCCTGGTTCGGGCGGCGCGAGCGCGACATCCACGACATCTGGCATATCCTCACCGGCTATCAGGCCGACGAGCCGCTGGGCGAGGCGTGCCTCGTCGCCTTCTCCTATTCGCAGACCGGCGGGCTCGGCTGGGCGTTCATCGCCGCCGGCGCCGCGCTCAAGAGCCTGAAGGTCACCGGCAGGTCCACCTTCGCCAAGGCCGTGCTCGAAGGGCGCCGCCACGGCAAGCGCGCGTCCTGGCTCTCCGCCGAGGACTATGAGGCGCTGATGTACGAGCCGCTCGACGCGGCGCGCAGGCGGCTCGGGATCGCCGAACCGAAAATCTATCGGCGGGCGCAGGCCGAGCTGCAGGCGGCGGGGCTGATCGGGCTGTAGGACGGTCGATATCCAATCCTTCCCCTGCCCCGGGGAAAGAATTGGAAGCTCGCTTCTTCCCCTTGCAATGTTGGAATTCGCCTGCTGCACTTCGGCTGGCGGGCCCATGTCCCGGCCGCTCTTTGAACCGTCGATCACCCGCCGTGCGAATCCGTCAACTTCGTCAACGCCGCGGGCGCTCGCGATAGTGTAAAGCTAGTGTAAAGTTTCGGCCGCGGACGCCTCGATCGCTTCCCCTGCCCCTCCGGGCCCAATGTCGCATGCGCTTGCCCCGCCGCGGCGGGGAGGATGATTCGCTTCAGGCCACCCCGAACGGCACCACATGGTTGAGCGCGATGTGCCCGATCCCCGATCGGCCGAGATAAGGTACCCCCATCTCGCGGCACCAGCGGATCATCATCTGCTCCAGATTCTCGCCGAACGGCACGTCGTTGTCCGGAACGTCGGTGACCGTGCCGAGCCGTACGCCGGCCAGCCCCTTGAGCTGGGTCGCGTGCGCCATCTGGAACAGCATCCGGTCGATCCGGTACATCGCCTCGCTCACTTCCTCGATATGGAGGACGTGATCGGTGAGGTCGGGCAGCCACGGCGTGCCGATCATCGCGGTGAGGATCGCGAGGTTGAATGCGGCGGCGGGGCGGCCGTCGAGCGTCGGCTCGAGCCCGCGGCGGTCGCCGTCGATCAGCCAGCCGAGCACCCAGCCGGCATCGATGCCCTTGTCCTCGCGCCCCATGCTGCTCGCCATCGAACCGTGCGCCTGGCGGCCGATGCGGCGGGCATAGAGCGCGCCGAGCATGAACCCCATGTCCGAATAGCCGATATAGGTCTTGTTGCGCGCGGCGGGCCCGAGCTGCGGCATCGCCATGTCGAGGATGCGGTTCGATCCGTAGCCGCCGCGCGCGAACCAGATCGCGTCGAAGGCGGGATCATTGGCGAATTCCAGGAACGCCGCGGCGCGCAATTCGTCCGGTCCGGCGAAATGGCCTTCGGTGACGAAGCATTGCGGGTGGTAGACGATCTCGTGCCCGGGATAGGTCAGCGCCATGAACGCCTGCATCCGCGCCGCCGATTCCGCGCTGACTGTCCGTGCCGGTGCGACGACGCCGATCCGCATGCCTTGCCCTTTCGTTGTGCGGTACCGGCCCGCTCCCCCACCCGGCCACCCAACACCAGTATCCTATGGGTGGCCGGGTGGGGGAGCGGGCCGGTACCGCAACCGGTTCAGCCTTGCTGAACCGAGCACAAGCGCCGATAGCGCGGGGCGATGCAACACGGCAAATCCTGTTTTTTCGTAGGGATCGGTGGCAGCGGCATGATGCCGCTGGCGATGATCCTGGCCGGTCAAGGCGCGAAAGTCGCCGGCTCGGACCGCAGCCTCGATTCCGGCCGCCTCCCCGCCAAGTTCGACGCGCTCCGCGCGCTCGGCATCGATCTGTTCCCGCAGGACGGTAGCGGCATCGTCTCGCCCGACCAGACGGTGATCGCGTCCGCCGCGGTCGAGGAGACGGTGCCCGACATGGTGCAGGCGACCGCGCTCGGCTGTCCGCGCATGACCCGGGCCGAGCTCAACGCGGCGCTGTTCAACGCCGCCGGCACCTCGATCGGCGTCGCCGGGACCAGCGGCAAGTCGACCGTCACCGGCATGATCGCCTGGATCCTGCATTCGCTGGGCCGCGATCCCACGGTGATGAACGGCGCGGTGATGAAGAATTTCGTCCGCCCCGACGCACCCTTCGCCAGCGCGCTGGTGGGCAGCGACGATTTCTACGTCAGCGAGGTCGACGAGAGCGACGGCTCGATCGCGCTCTATTCGCCGCACGTTGCGGTGCTCAACAATGTCAGCCTCGACCACAAGTCGCTCGAGGAGCTGCGCATGCTGTTCGGCGAGTTCGCGGCCAAGGCGCGCACCACGATCGTCAATGTCGGCGATGCCGAGAGCGCGGCGCTGGCGATGGCGCTCGACCGTGGCCGCACCGTGACGTTCGCGGTCGAGGGAGACGCGGATCTCGCGGCCCGCAACCTGAGGCCCGAGCCATTCGCGATCGGCTTCGAACTGGTGACACGCGATGCCACCCTGCCCGTTCGGCTCGCGGTGCCCGGACGGCACAATGTCGCCAACGCGCTCGCCGCGATCGGGGCGGCGGTCGCGGCGGGCATCCCGCTCGCCGACGCGGCCCGAGCGATCGAGGGCTTCACCGGCCTGCGCCGCCGCTTCGAGCTGGTCGGCGAGGCGAACGGCGTCGCGGTGATCGACGATTTCGGGCACAATCCCGACAAGATCGCCGCCACGCTCGACACGCTCCACGTCTTTCCCGGCCGGATCCTCGCGCTGTTCCAGCCGCACGGCTACGGCCCGCTCAAGGTGATGCGCCGCGAGTTGGTCGCGATGTTCGTGAACAAGCTCGCCCCCGGCGACCAGCTTGTCCTCCCCGACCCGGTCTACCAGGGCGGCACCGTCAACCGCGAGGTGACCAGCGCGGACATCGTCGCCGACATCGCCGCCTCGGGCCGCGACGCCCGCCACATCCCCGACCGCGCCGCCGCCGCCGCGCATCTCGTCGCGATCGCTCAGCCCGGCGACCGCATCGTCATCATGGGCGCGCGCGACGACACGCTGAGCCTGCTGGCTGCGGAGATGATCGAGCAGCTGCGAGCGACGTAAAGCACACTTGACATGCAAAGCGTCATTGACGTAAAGCTTCCTTGTCTAGTTAGAAAGGAAGCTTGACATGGAAATCTCTCCCGCCTCGGTGCGGTTCCTGTGGCGCTTCATCGGCGCGACGCTCGTCTATGGCGTGCTGATCACCGGCGCGACCTGGGTGGCGAGGAGCCTCGACCCGTCCCCGATCGGGCTTGTCGCGCTGTCGATCCTGCCCACGATCGCGATCGCGGCCTCGCTGATCGTCGTCGGCCTGTATCTGATCGAGGAAACCGACGAATATGTGCGCAAACGGCAGGCGGTCGCGATGCTGATCAGCATCGGTATTCTGCTCACGCTTTCGACCGCGCTCGGATTCCTCCAGCAACGTAACCTGATCGGCAGCGTCGACCTGCTCTGGGCCTTCCCTGCCTGGTGCGTTTTCTGGAGCATCACCCAGTGCTTGATGGCGATCCGCGACTATCGCCGCGCGGGGGATGCGGCATGAAGAATCGCCTCCGCGTGCTCCGCGCCGAGCGCGGCTGGAGCCAGCAGGACCTGGCCGAGCGGCTCCAGGTCTCGCGCCAGAGCGTCAATGCGATCGAGACTGGCCGCTACGATCCCTCGCTGCCGCTCGCCTTCAAGATCGCCGACCTGTTCGAGCTGGTGATCGAAGAGGTGTTCGAGAACCCCTCCACCGCGGGCTGACCCCTATGGCCCGCAGGATAGGCCATCCCGGCTACGGTCGGGATGGCTTTTTTTGCGGATCAGCCGATCGACTGGCCGGTCTTCGCCCAGTCGGCGAGGAAGCCCTCGATCCCCTTGTCGGTCAGCGGGTGCTTGACCAGCTGGCGGATCACCGCGGGCGGCGCGGTCATCACGTCGGCGCCGAGCTTGGCCGCTTCCAGGATGTGGATCGGGTGACGCACCGATGCGACCAGGATCTCGGTCGCGAAGTCGTAATTGTCGTAGATCAGGCGGATGTCGCTGATCAGCTGCATCCCGTCGAAGCCGACATCGTCGTGCCGTCCGACGAAGGGCGAAACGAAGGTCGCGCCGGCCTTGGCCGCGAGCAGCGCCTGGTTGGCCGAGAAGCACAGCGTCACATTGACCATCGTGCCGTCGTCGGTCAGCGCCTTGCAGGTCTTGAGCCCGTCGATCGTCAGCGGCACCTTGACCGCGACATTGTCGGCGATCTTCCGCACCACCTCGGCCTCGCGCATCATGCCGGCGTGATCGAGCGCGACGACCTCGGCCGAGACCGGGCCTTCGACGATCCGGCAGATTTCCGCGACCACCTCCAGGAAATCCCGCCCGGCCTTGTGGATCAGCGACGGGTTGGTGGTAACACCGTCGAGCAGGCCCGCTTCCGCCAGCTCGCGGATGTCATTGGTGTCGGCGGTGTCGGCGAAGAACTTCATGGCGGCAGCCTTTTCGGTTGTGTGACAGTTGGATGACAACGTGCTAGTCGCGCGCGGTTCGCGCCGCCTCTATCACCTGAATGCGGCTGACGCCTAGCCTGGATGAATCGATGTCGCGCCTTCCGTTCTGCCTTTTCGCCTTGCTCCTGCCCGCCACGGCGCTCGCCCAGGAGGAGGATCAGGAACTGTGGCTGACCGGCGCGGTCAGCGTGCCGCTGGGCGAGGGGACCAAGTTCGAGTTCGATACCGTCTCGCGCTTCGGCAACGACCCCGGCGGCCTCTACGAGATCGAGATCAACACGCTGGTCGCGCATCAGGTGGCAAAGGGCGTGACGATCGGCGGCGGCTATGTCCGCAACATCAACTATTCGCGCGGCACGGTGACGCGGACCGAGGATCGGCTGCGCGTGCAGGTCGGCCTGTCCGGTGCGGCGGGCGCGGTGAAGCTTTCCGGCCGGATGCGGCTGGAGAGCCGCTGGCGTCCGGACGGCGACGACACCGGCTATCGCCTGCGTCCGCAGATCAAGGCGACGCTGCCGCTTGGCGACAGCGCGTTCAGCCTGGTCGGCAGCCATGAGAGCCTGATCCCGCTCAACGACACGGACTGGGGCGAGGAACGTGGCTACGACCGCATGCGCAACTTCGTCGGAGTGAACTGGAAGGCGAGCAAGCTGCTCGCGATCGAGGCGGGCTATCTCAACCAGTACCGCTTCGGCCGCGGCGGCGACCGCGACGTGATGGACCACGCGCTGGCGATGAGCGTCGGCCTCAGCCTCTAGTCGTCCGCGACGAGCATGACCTTCGCGTCCGGCAGGTCGAGGCCCGTGAGATAGAGGCGATAGAGACCCGGCTGCAGATCGAAGCGCACGATCTTGCGGATCGTCGAGCAGGCCGGGCCATGGCCGTGCGCCACCGACTTGAGCGCCTCCCCGCCCGACGCGCCCGGCACGACATCGATCCATCCGCGCTGGTCGAGCGCGATGCCGTAGCGCCCGGCGGTCTCGACCTTGAACCCGATCATCACCGCGCCGCCGGGCTTGGCGCCCGCGGGCACGTCGCGGAATTTGGAAACCTCGCCGGCCTGCAGCCTCGCCGCCTTGTTCACGCCCAACTCGCCCCCGGGCGCCGTCCAGCCGGACAGATTGGCGGCGAGGCCGGTATCTATGGCGGTGCATTGCGGCGCGGCAGGGGCGGTCTGGAGCAGCAACAGGGCAGCGAGCAGCATCGGCGGGAACTCCTCGCGGCGTTCGATAGCGCTTTCCAGCCGCGACCGGAATGCCGATATGGAGGGCCAATGTCCCGCGCCCGCGTCATCGTCCTCAATTCCGCGCTCGGCCCTCTCGACTATCGCGTGCCGCACGGCATGACGGTCGAGCCGGGCTCGATCGTCGTCGCGCCCCTCGGCCCGCGCCAGCTGGTCGGCGTGGTGTGGGAGGCGGAGCGGCTGCAGACCGAAGAGGTTGGCGACAACCGGTTGCGCAACCTGATGGGCGTGGCCGACGCGCCACCGATCCCCGCGCCGCTGCGCCGGCTGATCGAGTGGACCGCGGACTATTATCTCGCGCCGCTCGCTTCGGTGCTGCGCATGGCGCTGAGCTCGACCTCGGCGCTGGAGGGCGGCAAGACGATCGTCGAATATCGCGCGAGCGGCGAGCTGCCCGAGCGGATGACGGCGCAGCGCGAGCAGGCGCTGGAACGGATCGGCGATCGCCAGGGGCTGATCCGCGAGCTCGCGACGATCGCCGACGTTTCCGAAGGCGTGATCCGCGGGCTGGTCAAGGTCGGCGCGATCGAGGGAGTTGCGGTCGATCTCGACACGCCCTATCCGCGCCCCGATCCCGGTTTCGCGCCGCCCGACCTGTCGCCCGAGCAGGCCGAGGCTGCGGCGATCCTGCGCCGGGCGATCGGCGAGCAGGCGTTCCAGCCCTTCCTGCTCGACGGGGTCACCGGCTCGGGCAAGACCGAAGTCTATTTCGAGGCCGTCGCCGCGGCGATCGCGGCGGGCAGGCAGAGCCTCGTGCTGCTGCCCGAGATCGCGCTGACCGAACCCTTCCTCAAGCGCTTCCATGCGCGCTTCGGGGTCGAGCCGGTGGCGTGGCACTCCGGCCTGCGCCAGTCGCAGCGCCGCCGCGCATGGCGCGCGATCGCCAGCGGCGAGGCGATGGTGACGGTCGGCGCGCGCTCCTCGCTGTTCCTGCCCTATCCCAATCTCGGCGTGATCGTGGTCGACGAGGCGCACGAGACCAGCTTCAAGCAGGAGGAGGGCGTTCACTATCACGCGCGCGACGTCGCGGTGATGCGCGGCCATTTCGAGCGCTGTCCGGTGATCCTCGCCAGCGCCACCCCGGCGATCGAGACGCGCCAGCAAGTCGCGCTCGGCCGTTACGAGGAGGTCAAGCTGCCCGGCCGCTACGGCGCCGCCGAGATGCCCGCAATCGAGGCGATCGACCTGCTCGCCGAGCAGCCGCCGCGCGGGCGCTGGCTCGCGCCGCGGCTGGTCAACGCGATCGACGAGACGCTGGCGCGGCAGGAGCAGGTGCTGCTGTTCCTCAACCGCCGCGGCTATGCCCCGCTGACCCTGTGCCGCACCTGCGGCCACCGTTTCCAATGCCCCAATTGCACCGCGTGGATGGTCGAGCACCGGCTGATAAACCGGCTCGCCTGCCATCATTGCGGGCACGTCATCCCGACTCCCCGCGCCTGCCCCGAATGCGACAGCGAGGACAGCCTGGTCGCGTGCGGCCCCGGGGTCGAGCGCATCGCCGACGAGGTCGCCGCGCTGTTTCCCGACGCCAAGACCGCGATCGTCACCTCGGACACGATCTGGTCGCCCGCCAAGGCCGCCGAGTTCGTGGGCCGCATGGAGGCGGGCGACATCGACATCGTCGTCGGCACCCAGCTCGTCACCAAGGGCTATCACTTCCCCAACCTGACCCTGGTCGGCGTGGTCGATGCTGATCTAGGCCTCGAGGGCGGCGACCTGCGCGCGGCCGAGCGCAGCTTCCAGCAGATCTGTCAGGTCGCCGGACGCGCGGGACGGGGCGAGAAACCCGGCACCGTGCTGATCCAGACGCACAGCCCCAAGGCGCCGGTGATGCGCGCGCTGGTCAGCGGCGACGCCGAGAGCTTCTACGCCGCCGAGACCGAGGCCCGGCGCGAGGCGGGCGCCCCGCCCTTCGGCCGCTATGCCGCGATCATCGTGTCGAGCGAGGACAAGGACGCCGTGCTCGAGACCGCCCGGCTGATCGGCCGCGCCGCGCCGCGCGTGGAGGCGATGCAGGTGTTCGGCCCAGCGCCGGCGCCACTCGCCATGCTACGGGGCCGCCACCGCTTCCGCCTGCTCGTCCACGCCCGCCGCGCGCTCGACGTGCAGGATGTGATCCGAGACTGGCTCGGCGGGATCGAATGGCCCGCGAAAGTACGCGTGGTGGTCGATGTCGACCCTTACAACTTCCTGTGACCTTGCCAGCGGACCGCGACTAGGCTTAGCTCGATCGCACTGAAACTAGGGGGTTTCACGATGATACTGCGGATCACCGCGTCGGCGCTGGCGCTGCTGGCTCCAGCCGCCGCGCGTGCCGACTGGTATGAGGCCAGTTCGGAACATTTCGTCGTCTATGCCGACGACCGGCCCGAAGCGATCAGCCGGTTCGCCGACGAGCTCGAAAAGTTCGACAAGGCGATGCGCGTCTTCTACCCCAAGGCGCGTCCGGCCGCGACGGGCCCTGCGAACCGCGTCGCGGTGTTCGTGCTCTCGGGCTCGACCACGGTCGCCAAGCTCACCGGCGACAAGTTCACGCGCGGTTTCTACATCCCCCGCGCTGGCGGTAACGTCGCCTTCGTCCCACGCGTATCCGGCAAGACCGAGACCTACGAGCTCTCCGGAGCTGCGGTGTTGCGTCACGAATATGCGCACCATTTCATGTACACGTCCTTCCCCGCGGTGTTCCCGATCTGGTTCAGCGAGGGGTTCGCCGAATTCTGGTCGACCGTGAAATTCGAGAAAGACGGCAGCGCGCTGGTCGGCACCTCGCCCGCGCATCGCGGTTGGGGCTTGATGAGCGGCAATCCGCTGCCTGTCGACCAGCTCGTTACGCTCACAAACCGCAAGCTCAACATGGCGCAGCGCGAGGCGATCTATGGCCGCGGCTGGCTGCTGACCCATTATCTGATGAGCGATCCGGAGCGGCAGAAGCAGCTCGGCACCTATATGCAGGCGATCAACGAAGGGGCATCGCTGGAAAAGGCGGCCGAATCGCTGGGTGATCTCAAGCAACTCGGCAAAGCGCTCGACACCTATCTCAACCGCAGGCGGCTTCCTGCCACGCGCATCGCACCGGCTGCGCTCGCCACCGCGCCAGTCCAGCTTCGAAAGCTGACCGCGGGCGAGGTCGCGACGATGGCGGTCCGCGTCCAGTCGCGGGCCGGCGTCACCGAGGAGGAAGCGAAGAAGATCGTGATCGAAGCGCGCAAGGCCGCCGCCCCCTATCCCAACGACCCTGGTGCCCAGGTCGCGCTGGCCGAAGCCGAATATGATGCGGGCAACCATGCGCTCGCCGAAGCGGCCGCCGACCGCGCGCTCGCCGCCGATCCCAAACGGGGAGAGGCGCTGATGTATCGCGCCATGGCCAAGTTCGCGCGCGCCGCGGCCGACGATCCCAAGGCCGACCCCTGGCCAGCCGTGCGCCGCGCGATCGTCGCGGTGAACCGCGTCGACCCGGAGGATCCCCGCCCGCTGATGCTGTTCTACCGGAGTTTCTACGCGGCCGGCGAGACTCCGACCAAGAACGCCCGGGACGGGCTCGCCAAGGCCTATGACGTCGCGCTGTCGGACCTTGGCCTGCGCATGAACGCCGCGACGATGTTCCTCAACAACGGCGATCGCGACGAGGCGCGCGAGGCGTTGCGGCTGGTCGCCTTCCACCCGCACGGTGGCGGGACGGCAGCACATGCGCGCGCGATGATCGCGGCGATCGACCGGGGCGATCCGGTCGAGAAAATCTTCGCGGCGAAGCCGGGCGAAGAGGACAAGGACGAGGCCGAAAAACCGACCGGCGACTGACACGCGTCGCCGCTGACGCGGCTTGCGCCGGCGCCCGGCTTTCGCGATTGAGGGCAGGTGCAGCCGGAGAGTGCCAGAGTGACCGCATTGTTGACCCGATTGCTGGCGGCGCTGGCGTTGCTGCTCGGCTTGATCGCCCCCGCGCGCGCCGACGACATCTCCGCCGCCGGCCGCGGCGTGGTGCGGGTCGTCACCATTGCCGTGGTCGAGGGCGAGGTGGTCGGGTTCGGCCATGGCAGCGGCTTCGCGGTCGCACCCAACCGCGTGATCACCAACGCGCATGTCGTCGAGGCGGCCGAGCGCTATCCCGGCAACGTGATGATCGGCGTGGTGCCGTCCGAGGGCGACAAGTCCTACCAGGGCCGGCTGATCGCGCTCGATAGCGACCGCGACCTCGCGCTGATCGAGTTCGGCGGCATCCGCCTGCCTCCGCTCACCTTCTACAACGGGCCGATGGGCGAAGGCGATGCGATGATCGCGCTCGGCTATCCGGGCAATGTCGATCTCGCCACCGCGCGTTCGGCGGCGGACTTCATCACCCCGCTCTCCCCGGTGCGCTCGCAGGGCGTCTTCTCCGGCCGGCGCAACCTGCAGGGCGTCAACGTGCTGCTCCACACCGCGGGCATCGCGCGCGGCAATTCGGGCGGGCCGTTGCTCGATCCGTGCGGCCGCGTGCTCGGGGTCAATTCGGCGATCACGCGCGCCGACGACGGCGATGCGAGCTTCGGCTTCGCGATCGGCAATGACGAGGTCGCCGCCTTCCTGCGTGAGGCCGGGCAGAGCATGCCGGCCAACGGCGTCGCCTGCACCAGCATCGCCGACCGGCTGGCGCAGGACCGCAACGAGGCCGAGCGCACGCGCGCGGCGGACGAGGCGCGCGCGCGGGAGGCAGCCGCGAAAGCGGCCGCCGAGCGCGAGACCGCGCTCGACCAGGCGCTGGTCGACAATTTCGCGATGCGCGAGAATTTCATGGCGGCGGCGACGCTGCTGCTCGTGCTGGGCGCAATGAGCCTTGGCGCCGCGGGCTTCTTCCACACCAACGGGCAGCGGCGCGAGATGATCTGGGCGGCGGGCGGCGGCGGGGTGCTCGTGCTGGCAGCGCTGGTCACCTTCCTCACCCGGCCCGCCTTCGATCCCAAGGCGATCGAGAGCGCCGCCCGCGTCGCCGTCCCGCCGGCGGCGCAGCCCAGCGGGCTCGGCAAGATGGTCTGCACGATCGATCCCGCGCGTTCGCGCGTCACCGTCTCGAGCACGCAGGACGTGAACATCGACATCAACGCCGATGGCTGCGTCAACGGCCGCACCCAATATGCCGAGACCGCACGGCAGAACTGGCAGCGCATCCTGGTGCCCGATGACGAGCAGACCGTCTCGGTGCTCGAATATGCGCCGGGAACGCGGACCTACTCGACCACGCGCTACCTGCTCCCGGCGAGCCAGATGGCCGACGCGCGCAAGCTGCGCAGCGAGGTGAAGATCAAGGCTTGTTCGACCGACCAGGCCGTGCGTGCCGACCTGGCTTCCAGGCAGCAGACGATCCGCACTGCATTGCCGCAGGTGTTCAACGAACGGCTGGTCTATAGCTGCAAGCCCGCGGGCTAGCCGCGGTCGACCCGTGCTGCGAAACACCCGCGGCGCGCATTGTGGACATGAAGATAGGCGGTGCGGGGATCGTCGAACATGCGCGCGATCTCGGTCTCGAGACCCGCGCCGTCCAGCACCTCGGCATCGATCATCATGTCGTCGGCATCGAACGCCCGGACCGACAGCAGCCGCGAGAGCAGTTGCTCGGGAATTGCGTCCGCATGCCGTGCCGGCGTCTCTGCGCCCTCGGCGACGAAGATCGCGTGGCGCGCGCGATAGGGCGTGTCGACCGGCAGATGTTCGTGGTTGACCAGCAGCACCGCCGCACCCGGCTCGGCGTCTTCAAGGGTCACGCGGCACGGATAGCCGGGCTTCTTGTCGGCGATCATCCGCACCGCACCCGCCGTGGCGAGTTCGGCATCGGAGAGACCGTAGAGATGGCGGAAGGGCGTGGGGTCGAGGCCGGTGATGACGTAGCTCATTCCGCCACGCCCTCGCGCTGCCGCAGCACCTGCTTGCGGTCCACGCCATAGGCATAGCCGCCCATGCTGCCGTCGCTGCGCTGGGCGCGGTGGCAGGGTATCACGACGGCGACATTGTTCGCGCCGCACGCCGTGCCCGCCGCGCGCACCGCGCCCGGGCTGCCCGCCGCGACCGCGAGCTGAGCATAGCTCACCGTCTCGCCCGGCGGCACCGCGCGCAGCGCCTGCCACACCGCCTCCTGGAAGGCGGTGCCGCGCACGTCGAGTGGCAGATCGGCATGGCGCCCGGGCTGCTCGACTTCGGCCACCACGCGCACGGCCAGCGCGGCGAGCGCGGCGCCTCCCGGCACGATCTCGGCGCGGGGGAAGCGCGTGGCAAGGCTCAGGCTGTCCTCGTCGAAGGCGACGCGGCACAACCCCTTGTCGGTCGCCGCGATCAGCAGCGGGCCCAGGCTGGTATCGGCGATGGTCCAGCGGATCGTCACGCCTGCCCCGCCGTTACGCCAGGCGCTCGGCGTCATCCCGAGCCGCGCATTGCTCGTCTCGTAGAAGCGGCTCGGCGCGGAATAGCCGGCCTCGTAGATCGCGCTGGTGACGTTGTCCTCCGCGGCCAGCGCCGCCTCGGCGCGGCGCGCGCGCAGCGATCGGGCATAGGCGGCGGGCGTCACGCCGGTCGCGCGCTTGAACAGCCGCTGGAAATGGTGCGGCGCATAGCCGACCTGGCCCGCGAGTTCGTCGAGCGTCACCGGCTCTTCCGCCGCCTCGAGCAGCGCCACCGCTTCCGCCACCGCGATCCGCTCGCGCCCGATCTCGTCGGGCTTGCAGCGCAGGCAGGCGCGGAAGCCGGCGGCGCGGGCGCTACCGGCATCTGGATAGAATACGACGTTCTCGCGCTTCGGATGCCGGGCTGGGCAGCTCGGCTTGCAATAGATGCCCGTGGTCAGCACGCCCGCGATCACCCGCCCGTCATAGGCGCGGTCACGGCGGTCAAAGGCCGCCCAGGCTTCGTCGTCGGAGATCATGTTGCTCATGGTCCCGATATAGGGATGTGGCACAAGCATCGCTTCCCGGCTTTTGCGTCCAAACCATGACGCGCAAAGCTTGATGCAAAACGCGCCACTCTCTAGGGGGACGCTTTCCTGTGGGACAGGGGGATTGAATGGCGGACGCACCGCTGGTCGGC
Organism: Sphingomonas sp. MS122; assembly: GCF_049532975.1. Taxonomy (GTDB): domain Bacteria; phylum Pseudomonadota; class Alphaproteobacteria; order Sphingomonadales; family Sphingomonadaceae; genus Sphingomonas. The sequence continues at coordinate 355,194 of NZ_CP186695.1, forward strand.
ATCATCATGGGCAGCACCTCCGACTGGGAGACGATGCGCCACGCCGCGGACCTGCTTGCCGAGCTCGGCGTGCCGCACGAGACCAAGGTCGTCTCGGCGCACCGCACCCCGCAGCGACTCTATGACTATGCCACCGGCGCCGCGGCGCGCGGGCTCAAGGTGGTCATCGCCGGGGCGGGCGGCGCCGCGCACCTGCCCGGCATGGCGGCGTCGATGACGCATCTTCCGGTGCTCGGCGTGCCGGTGGAATCCAAGGCGCTGAAGGGCATGGACAGCCTGCTCTCGATCGCCCAGATGCCCGGCGGCATCCCCGTCGGCACGCTCGCGATCGGCAAGCCGGGCGCGATCAACGCCGGCCTGCTCGCGGCTGCGATCCTCGCCACGTCGGACGCGGCGCTCGCCGAGCGCCTCCAGGCCTGGCGCGCGCGCCAGACCGACAGCGTCGCCAACGATCCCGAGTGACAAGGCACGAATGACCATCATCCCGCCCGGCAGCACCATCGGCATCCTCGGCAGCGGCCAGCTCGGCCGGATGCTGGCGGTCGCGGCGGCGCAGCTCGGCTATCGCTGCCACATCTACGCTCCCGAAACCGGACCAGCGTGCGACGTCGCTGCGGCGTTCACCCAGGGCGCATATGACGATGCGGCGGAACTGGCGGCATTCGCGCGGCGCTGCCAGGTCGTGACCTATGAGTTCGAGAATATCGAGCCCGCCGCGATCGACGCGGCGGCGGCGCATGTCCCGGTAGTTCCCGGCCGCGCGTCGCTGGAAACCGCGGCGCACCGCGCTCGCGAGAAGCAGCTCGCCGAGCTATGCGGCGGACGGCCGGCGCCGTGGCACCGGGTCGGCTCGCGCGACGAGTTCGACGCCGCGCTCGCCGCAATCGGTACGCCTGCGATCCTCAAGACCGCGACCGAGGGCTATGACGGCAAGGGCCAGGCACGTATCGCCTCGCCGGATGATGCCGACGCGGCCTGGGCAGCGGTCGAGGGCCGCGAGTGTGTGCTGGAGGGCATGGTCGCCTTCACCCACGAATTCTCGATCCTCCTCGTGCGCGGCACCGATGGCGCGAGCATCGCCTATCCCCCGCCACACAATGAGCATGAGAGCGGCATCCTCGCCCGCTCGAGTGTCCCCGCTCCCGATGCGATCGGCGCGCAGGCGGGTGCCGCGGCCGCGCTCGCCACGCGCCTCGCGGAACGCCTCGGCCATGTCGGCGTGCTGACCTGCGAGTTCTTCGCGACCGCAGACGGCCCGGTGTTCAACGAGATGGCACCGCGCGTCCACAATAGCGGCCACTGGACGATCGAGGGCGCGGTGACCTCGCAGTTCGAGAATCACATCCGCGCGATCTGCGGTCTGCCGCTCGGTTCGACCGCGCTGACCGGCGCGGCGGTGGAGATGACCAACCTGATCGGCGCCGACGCCAATGGCTGGCCGGCCCTGCTCGCCGAGCGCGATGCGCATCTCCACCTCTACGGCAAGCACGAGGTCCGCCCAGGGCGCAAGATGGGGCATGTGACCCGCGTCCGGCGCTAGCCCGCCAAGGGCATTTTTTCGCGAACCTTTTCGCGCCCGCAGCGACTACCCCTGAGAAAGTTTCGGGGTGAAGATGCAGCGATCGCACGACAAGGGCCGGGAAGCCGCGGACGAGCTGCTCGTCATCCGCTGCCAGCTCGGCGATCGCGCGGCATTCGACGCGCTGATCGCGCGCTGGGCCGCCCCCCTCGCCGCCTATGCGCGACGCGTGACGCAGGACGGCGATGCCGCCGCCGAGTTGACGCAGGATATCTGGCTGCGCACCTTTCGCGGCATCGGCCGGCTGCGCGATCCGCAGCGCTTCCGTTCCTGGCTGTTCGGCATCGCGCACCGCGCCTTCGCCGATAGCCTGAGGCAGCGTTACGCCACCCTGCCGCTCGCGGCGGAGGACGCGGATGCGCTGGCCGACGAGACCATGGACCACGAGAATCTCGATCTCGTCGAGCGGAGCCTTGCGCGACTGCCGCCGGTCGAGCGCGAGATCCTGACCCTGTTCTATCTGCAGGAGCTGCCGATCGCCGACATCGCGGAGGCGCTCGCGATCGCGCCGGGAACAGTCAAGTCACGCCTGCATCGCGCCCGGCATCTGCTGCGCGATCTCTTTGAGGAAGACGGAGAATGAAGATGGACCCAGCCATGGATGCCGCCGCGCGCGATGCCGTCCGCCGGATCGCCGAGGCGGAGCTTTCGCCCGCCCCGCGCGTGCTGCACGGTGCGTTGCTGGCGGTGGCGCTGACGATGACCTTGGTGGTCGTCTCGCTGGGCCTGACCGAGCCCGACCTGCCGCTCCGCGCGAGTCTCGCATTTGCCGTGCTGGCGATGATCGGCATGGGCTGGACGGGCTATGCGATCTGGGTGCTGACCCGGCGGCGGGTGCTCTATGCCCGGCAGCGCGTCGTCGCCGCCCGGCTCGCGGTGACGTTCACGACCATCTTCACGACCGGCGCCTTCGCGCTTGGGCTCGCCGCAAAGCTTCCGGCCGGACTGGTTGCGGGTGTGTTCGGACTCGGACTCGTGACGCTCGCCCTCCTGCTTCTGTCGCGCGCCCGGCGACGCCTGGCGACGCTCACCGCCCGGATGCGGCAGCTCGAAGCGCAAGGCGTCGGCGCATGACGCATGCCTTCCGTCTTCTCTGCGTCGCGCTGGCGCTGGCGACACCAGCCGTTGCCCAGGATTCCACCCCCACGATCCATCAGTTCGCGACCCGCACGCTCACCGTATCCGATGGCCGGCAAATGGAGATCACCAATGGCTTCGTCCGGGTTCCCGAGCAACGGGGCGGCACGAGCAGCGACACCCGGCAGATCGAACTCGCTGCGATCCGGCTGCGATGGACGGGCGCGGTAGCGACATCGCACGCGAACATGCTGCTCGCCGGAGGTCCGGGCGATTCGGGCACCCGGCTCCTCTCCGGCCTGCCCCCGCCGCAAGCGGCGGCGTTGCTCGACCTGATGGGAGGCGACGTGATCGCCTTCGACCAGCGCGGTACGGGCCGGTCGCAGCCCAGCCTTGCGCTGCCCGATGCGGTGCCGCTGCCACTCGATGCGCCGGGATCGCCGGCGGCGTGGCTTCCGCCGATCGATCGCGCCGCACGCCTCGCCGCCGACCGCTTCGCCGCGAGCGGCGTGCGGCTCGCATCCTACACCACCGTGGAAAGCGCGGACGACGTCGAGGCCGTGCGCCGCGCCTTCGGCTATGCCCGGCTCAACCTGTGGGGCCGCAGCTACGGCTCGCATCTCGCGCTCGCGATGGTCCGGCGCCACCCCGGCAGCGTCGCGCGCTTGGTCCTGGTCAGCCCCGAAGGCCCCGATCACACGCTCAAGCTGCCCGCGCAGACCGACACCGTGATCGCGCGCATCGCCGCGCGGGCCGGCACCCCCGACCTGCCCGCAACGATGCGCGCGGTGCTCGATCGGCTGCGCCGTGCCGCCGTCACCCTCTCGGTCGCCGACCCCGCGGGCGGCGCTACGCACGAGGTGACGATCGGCGCATTCGACCTGCAGTTGCTCACCGCGCAGGCGCTGGGCGATCCGCGGCTGCTGGCAACCCTCCCGATCGCCTATCGCGAGATGGCGACCGGCAGGTTCGAGCGGATCGGCCCGGCGGTGCTGATGATGCGCACGCGCTTCCGGCTAGGCTCGGCGATGAAGTACATGATGGACCTGTCATCCTACGCCAGCCCCGCGCGCCTCGCCCGGATCCGCGTGCAAGCGGACAGCGCGCTGCTCGGCAACGCGATGAACTTCCCGCTGATGGACCTGCGCGAGGCATGGCCCAATGCCGATCTCGGCGAGGATTATCGCGGCACCGTGCGCAGCGACGTCCCGACGCTTATCCTCGCCGGCGACCTCGATGCGCGCACCCCGGCCGAGAATGCGCGGGAGATCGCGGCTAGCCTGGCCCGCGCGCATGTCGTTGTGGTCGAGAATGCCGCGCACGAGTTCGATCTGTTCGGCAGTCCCGCCCTCCGGCCCATCCTCCAGGACTTTCTGGCGAACCGCCCGGTTCGCGTGAAACAGGTCGAGCTGCCCCCAATTCCGTTCCAGCGATGACAGCGCGCAAATGAAAAGGCCCGCCTCCCTGGCGGGGGGGCGGGCCCAATTCAGGCATCACGCCATGCTCAGGCGCGCACGCCCTCCATCGGGAAACTGCCGAACGCGCCGGCGGTGACGGTGCCGGTGAGCTTGTCGCCGTCGACCGTCGCCTCGATGCTCAACGTCATCGGCATCGGCACGGTAATGTCGACCGTCCAGGTCAGCTTGTCGCCGTCGACCCGGCCGCTGACCGCGGTGGTGCCGAGCGCGCCGGCATAGGTGCCGGTGAAGGTGTCCCCCGCGCTGACCACGCTCAGCGTCGCCTTCTGGTCGCCCATCGGCGAGTGGGTGACGGTATCCCAGGTGCCATCGACATTCGCCATGCTCGTCTCTCCTGTCATTGGGTGCGGATCGAAAACTTCTGCCCCTCAGTTCGCGGCGGCCTTGACGGCGGTGCCGACGGACTCGGGCTTCACCACCTCGACAGGCAGGCCGAGGCTGTCAAGCTGCCCGCGGACCTTCGACGCATCGCCCACGACCACCCAGATGAAGCGTTTCGGGTCGATTGCCCCGCGTGCCGCAGCGTCAACCTGCGGCATGGTCAGCGCGCGATATTTTTTAGCCAGCCCGTCCTGATAATCGTCGGGCCGGCGCAGAAAGTCGTTGGCCTGCATCGCGCTGAGCACCGCCCCCGCGGTCTCGTACTGCCCGGCCATCTTGCGCACGCTGCTCAGCACCGAGCGATCGAACTCGGCCTGGGTCACGCCGCGGGCGGACAGATAGTCGCCAACCTCCTTTTGGATCTCCGCGATCGCCGGACCGGTCTTGTCGGCCTGCACCGGCGCGGAGACGGTGAAGGGTACCGCATGCTCCATGCGGGCGACTCCGCCGCGAGCGCCGTACGACCAGCTCTTGTCCTCACGCAGGTTCATGTTGATGCGCGAGAGGAAGTCGCCGCCCAGCACTTCGCTCGCGGTGCCGAGCGCGATCGAATCGGCGAACGGATCGACCGGCGTCATCTGCGCGGCATAGATCAGCGACTGCGGCGAATCCGGCCGGTCGATCAGCACGATCCGGGGCGTGGTCTGCGCAGCCTTGGCGGCGAAGCTCTTGGTGCCCGCCGCACCTTCACCCTTCCAGTCGCCGAAGCGCGCCTCGAACGCGGCCTGCACCTCGGCCAGCGGCCGGTCGGAGACGACGAAGATCTTCGCCTTCTCGGGCCGGATCCACGCCTTGTAATAGCCGATCAGGTCGTCGCGGGTGAGCTTCTTGACCGCCTCGGGATCGCCGCCGATCGCCGCGGTCTTCGCGTAGGGCGACTCCGCGCCGTAGAGTAGAGGCGGCATCGCCATCTGCGCGAGCCCCGCGGGGTTCGCCTTGATCTGTGCGATCTGCGCCAGCATCTGGTTGCGCACGCGCTCCAGCTCGGCCGCCGGGAAGCTCGGATGGCGCGTAATATCCGCCATCAGCTCGAGCGAGCCGGCGAGGTTGGGACTCGGCGTGAACATCGAGATATAGGCGCGGTCGGCGCTGCTGCCCGCGCTGACTCCCGCACCCAGCCGTTCCTGCGCCTCGGCGATGCCAATCGAATCGCGCGTCGCCGTGCCTTCCTCGAGCAGCGCAAGCGCCATGCTCTCGGTACCGAGCGCGGTCGGTACGTCCGACGCAGTGCCCGCGTCGAAGCTGATCACCGCCTGAGTGACCGGCACCGCGTCGCGCTGGGCATAGACCAGCTCGATGCCGTTCGAGAGCCGGGTGCGGGTAACCGCCGGGAAGTCGATATCCTTGACTTCGGCCACTGCCGGCAGCGCGCCGCGCGTGCCCTTGAACGGCGCTTCGGCCGCCGCAGCCGGCTTTTTCGCCGCTCCCGCCGCTTCGGCATAAGCCTCGCGCGGCCCCGGTTCGATCGTCAGTGCATAGGCCGGGCGCGACAGCCATTTGGCGGCGACGTCGCGCGCTTGCGCCGGGGTCACTGCGGCCAGATCGGCGAGCTGCTTCTTATAAAAGCCCGGATCGTTCATGTAGAGCGCGCCCGAGGCCAGCGTCACCGCCTTGCCCCCGAAGCCGCCGACCGATTCCAGCCCGCGAATGCGCGACGAGGCGGTGCGCGTCTTGTAACGCTCCAGCTCCTCGTTGGTCGGACCGTTCTTGAGATAGTCGGCGATCAGCTCGTCCAGTCTTTTGCCGACCACCGCCGGATCGACGCCAGGCCGCACGTCGGCGGAGATCAGCACCATGCCGGCCTGGGCGAGGCTCTGGTTGAACGCGCCGACGCTGACCGCCAGCTTCTCCTTCTTGACCAGCGCGTTGTCGAGCCGCGAGCTGGCGAGCCCGCCGAGCACGCCGGTCGCGATGTCGAGCACGGTCGACTCCTTGTCGCGCATCCCCGGCACCGCCCACATGCGGTAGATGCGGGTGACCGCCACGCGATCCTTCATTACTTCGGCCTTGGCCGCGGCGAGCGTCGGCACCTCGACCTTGGGATCGCTGATCGTCGCACCCTTGGGGATCGCGCCGAAATATTTCTCGACCAGCGGCTTGGCGGTCGCGACGTCGATGTCGCCCGCCAGCACCAGCACGGCATTGTTCGGCCCATAATATTGGCGGAACCAGTTCTTGACGTCGTCGAGACTGGCGGCGTCGAGATCGGCCATCGATCCGATCGTCGAGTGGCGATAGGGATGCCCCTCGGGGAACAGCCCCTCGCTCACCTTGTAGCGCAGCAGGCCATAGGGCTGGTTGTCGCCCTGGCGCTTCTCGTTCTGGACGACGCCGCGCTGCTCGTCGAGCTTGCCCTGAGTCACCGCGCCGAGGAGATAGCCCATGCGGTCGCTCTCGAGGAACAATGCGCGGTCGAGCGCTGCGCGCGGCACGGTCTGGAAATAGTTGGTCCGGTCCGAATTGGTCGTACCATTGTAATCGGTCGCGCCGACTTCCTTCAGCGGCTCGAAGAACTCGCCCGGCGAATTCTCGGAACCGTTGAACATCAGATGCTCGAACAGATGCGCGAAGCCGGTCTTGCCCTTGGGCTCATGCTTCGACCCGACATTGTACCACACCGCGACACCCACGACCGGCGCCTTGCGGTCGGTGTGCACGACCACGCGCAGGCCGTTCGCCAGGCGGAATTCCTCATAAGGGATATCGACGCGCTTCACGAGTTCCGACACCGCGACCGGCGCGGGCGCCTGCTGCGCATAAGCAGGCGCGCAAAGGACGACCGCGAGCGCAGTCAGGCTGGTAAGGGCTGGCTTCATCGAGATGGCTTTCCGGAAACTTGTATCGATGGAAACAGCATAGCCGCGCCGTATTCCCGTGCAACGGGCTTGTAAGCGGTTCCGCTTTGGCTACGCTGGCGACAACATAGGGGAATTCATGCGCCATATCCTGCTCACCGCCGCGCTGCTCGCGGCCGCTTCGCCGCTTGCCGCCCAAACCGCCGCATCCCCCGCCGACGAACCGCCCTTTTCGCCCGAACAGGTCCGCGCGCATGTCGAGTTCCTCGCCGACGACCTGCTCGAGGGCCGCGACGCCGGGACGCGCGGCTATGACATCGCGGCGCTCTACGTCGCCAGCCGCTTCGACGCGCTCGGCCTCACGCCCGGCGGTACCAAGGGCTGGTACCAGCCGATCGAGTTCGTCCGCGCCAAGTTCAAGGACGGCGCGCCCGCGACCGTGACGATCGGCGGCAAACCGTTCGACAATGGCACCGACGTCATGATGACCGCCTTCCCGCGCGAGGCGGATCAGCTGGTCGAGGCACCCGCGGTGTTCGTCGGCTACGGCCTCGACTCCCCCGAGCACGGCTTCGACGACTATTCGGGGATCGACGTGCGCGGCAAGATCGTCGTGCTGCTCTACGGCACGCCCGAAGCCCGCACCTCCAGCGAGATCGCCGCGCATCTCAATTCCGAAAAGGGCAAGATGGCGGCGCGACGCGGCGCGATCGGCGTCATCACCCTCGTCACCCCCAAGCTCACCAGCCAGATGCCGTGGAAACGGCTCGCCGCCATGTCTGCGAGCTCGCGCTATGTGTGGGTCGGCACCGACGGCAAGCCCTTCTCCTCGGCGCCCGAGATCCGCGCCACCGCCTATGCCCACGGCCCCGCCGCCGAAGCCTTGTTCGCGGGTGCCCCGATGAGTTGGAAGCGCGTGCTCGCCGCCGCCGCGCGCAAGGGCGCGATGCCGCACGGTTTCGCGCTCAAGGCGCCGATTCGCGTCGAGCGGCACAGCGTGGTCGAGAAGATGATCAGCCCGAATGTGGTCGGCGTGATCCCCGGCGCCGATCCCGTGCTGGCCAAGGAAGTGGTGATGCTCACCGCGCATCTCGACCATGACGGCGTCGACCCCAAGCTCGAGGGCGACAAGGTCTATAACGGCGCGATGGACAATGCCGCTGGCATCGCCACGATGCTGGAGGTCGCGCGCGCCTTCGCCGAGGGCAAGGAAAAACCCCGGCGCACGATCATGTTCGCCGCGGTCACCGCTGAGGAGGACGGGCTGCTCGGCTCGCAATATCTCGCCAAGCACCCGCTCGCGCCGGCGGGCGGCAAGATCGCCGCGGTTGTCAATCTCGACATGCCGGTGCTGACCTATGACTTCACCGACGTGGTCGCGTTCGGCGGCGAGCATTCGACGCTCGGCCCGATCGCCAGCCGTGCCTCGGCGAAGGCGGGCATCAAGGTCTCACCCGACCCGCTGCCCGAGCAGGGCATCTTCACTCGCTCCGATCATTACAGCTTCGTGGTCGAGGGCGTGCCCTCGATCATGCTCGCGACCGGTTTCGCCGGCGAGGGACGCGAGAAGTTCATGGGCTTTCTGAGCAAGACCTATCACCGCCCGCAGGACGATTTGAGCCAGCCCTTCAACTGGCAGGCGGGCGCTAAGTTCGCGAAGATCAACTATCTGATCGCGCGCGAGATCGCCGACGCGCCCGACGCGCCGCGCTGGTACGCGAAGGACTTTTTCGGCGACACCTTCGCTCCAAATGCGCCCAAGGCGCCGAAGCCGGCAAGCACGGGCGCGCGGAAATAATTCCGCGCGCCCGGCTCATTAGAATCCGGCCTTGAGCGTCACGAAGAACTGCTGCGGCGCCCCGACCATCAGCGTCTGATTGTCGCCCGCATTGCCGAAGCCGTTGGTGCCGATCGTGGAGACGTACTTCTTGTCGAGCAGGTTGGTGGCGTTGCCCTGGATCTCCAGGTCATGGCCGCCAAGGTCGAACTTGTAGCCGAGCGTCGCGTCCACCACCACGCGCCCCTCGACCGAGCGGTCGTTGGTATAGGTGAAATAGCGCTTGCTCATATAGTTGGCGCCGACCCGCGCCGAGAAACCGTCGCGTTCGAACGTCGCCTCGCCCTTGAGCAGATGGCGGGGCGCATCGACCACCGTCTTGTCCTTGGTCGCCGCGAGCAGCGCACCCGCCGCATTGACGACGTTATCGCGATAGGTGGAGTCGTTGTAGCTGTACGACGCGAACAGCCCGAAGCCCGACGGCAGCCTGAACGCGCCGGTCGCCTCGAAACCCACCGAGCGGACGTCGCCGACATTCTGCAGGATCGCAGGGTTGCCGACGATGCCGGCGCCGGTGGTCACGCCGAGCAGACGGTTGCGGAAGTTGACGTAATAACCGGCGAGCGATCCGGTGAACGGCCCGGAACGGAAGCGGCCGCCCAGCTCATAAGTGTCCGACTGCTCGGGCTCGAGCTTGGTTGCACCCGCGAGCAGCGCGTCGAAGCCCGCCTGGGTCGTCGCGAACGGGCCCGTGGTCGCCGATGAGACGAAGGCGCGCGTCACCTGGGTGAAACCGCCGAACAGCTCGGCGCCGGCACCCAGCCGGTAGTTGAAGCCGACGCTCGGCTGGAACCAGTCGGTGACCTTGATCTTGCCCGAAGCGAGGCTGCCCGCGACGATCGGATCGGCGGTGTTGCGGACGTCGAAGCCCTTCCAGCCGAGGTTCACCGTCAGGTCGCCGAAGGTCAGCCGGTCCTGGACATAATATTGGATCGTATCGGTGGTATAGTTGTAATCCCACTGCGTCGCGAATGGGTTGGACTGGAAGTCCAGGCTGTCGCGATCCGGCGTTGCCCGGCCGCTCAGCGCATAGAAACGGCGCGCCTGCTGGAAATCGTTGCGCTCGTACCAGAAGCCGACGGTGACGTCGTTGAAGCCCAGCTGGCCGCCGACACTGCCGAACACGCCCTTGCGGTCGATGTCATATTCGGTGGTGCGGATCGAGATCGGCGAATTGCCCGCGCCGGGGCTCGGCACATAAGGCGTGTACCATAGGCCCTGGCCATGGTTGTTGTGGTAATAGCCCTTGAGGTTGAAGCGCACCGCACTGCCCTCACCGCTCTCGATGCCGAGCGAGGCGAGCCAGTCGCGGCGTAGGCCGGCGGCGTCGAAATAGGCATCGTCGAGCGTCGCGAACGGCGTCGGGAAGGTCGCGCCCGCGGCCGGATTCGAGGGCGGCAGGCCGGTGATATCCGACAGCCCGTCTGCGCCGGGCGCGCCGGTGCTGTTGTTGAAGCCGTCGATGTTGTTGGCGATGTCGGCGAGGCGCACGGCCAGCGTATAGTCGTTCGAGATATTGTCCCAGTCATAACCGAGCCGGCTGATCATCCCGAGCGACAGGTCTTGGTAATCGTTCTCCCGGCGATCCGAGTAGCTCAGCGTGCCGGTGACGCGGACGTCGCCGACCGGCGCGACCAGCTTGGCATTGACCTGATTGGTGCGCTGCGAGCCCCAACCCTTCCACTTGTCCATGTCGGAATAGACATAGGAGACATAGCCCGCGACGCCGCCGCCGAGGTCGCCGGTATCGATCCGGCCGAACAGGCGCACCGTATTCTCGCTGCCATAGGTGGCTTCGCCGCGCAGGCCGAAGTCGCTCGACGGATCGCGCGAGAAGAACTCCAGCGTGCCGCCGAGGTTGTTGGTCGCCTGCGTCCCGAGCGATCCGGCACCCTGCGACACACGCACTTCGCCGATATTCTCGCTGGTGATCGCGCGGCTGATGTGCAGGCCGTTGACGTTGCCATAGCTGGCGTCGCCCAGCGGAATACCGTCGAGCGTGAAGCCGAGCTGATTCTGGTTGAAGCCGCGGATCGCGACGCGCTGCGCCCATTCATAGTTGCCGAACGGGTCGGCCGACTGGAAGTTGACGCTCGGCAGCTTCTCGATCGCCTTGAGCGGGCTGGTTCCGGCGGCAAGCTCGGCGATATCCTCGAATCCCAGCTCCTGGACTTGCCGCGTCTCGCCTCGGCCGATCACCACGATCTCGCCCGCTTCGCCGGACTCGTCCGCAGGCGCCTCGGCGGCGGACGTCTCGGCGGGCGCAGGCGCCGCATCGCGCGCGAAGGCGGTGCCGGACAATAGGATGGAGGTGCCGGCCAACAGCCAGGCTGCAAGGTTGCGCATCGTTTGTTTTCTCCGAAAGATCGGCATGGGCCATGCGCCCATGTGGCGGTGCGGCTAGGCCGGGTGCGTTGCGGCATCGGGTATGACGGGTGACAGTTCCGCGTCGCCGTTGTTTCGGTATCGCGACATTCGCCGGATCTCGGTGGCAGACCGGGCGTTTGCTATTCCGGCCGCCTCGCCCCTAAGGTGCGACGCAGCGAGAAATCGCCCCTTGCGTGATAAAAATGCAACACCATCTCGCGCGGTGACCAGGCAACAGGGACGTACATGAACCTCGAAAAATTCACCGATCGCGCCAAGGGCTTCCTCCAGTCGGCGCAGACCGTCGCGATCCGGCTCAACCATCAGCGGATCAGCCCCGAACATATCCTGAAGGCGCTGCTCGAGGACGAGCAGGGGATGGCCGCCGGCCTGATCCAGGCCGCGGGCGGCGACGCCAAACGCGCGTCGAGCGAGATCGACACGGCGCTCTCGCGCGTGCCCGCCGTCACCGGGAGCGGCGCGCAGCAGGCGCCCGGCCTCGACAATGACGCGGTGCGCCTGCTCGACCAGGCCGAGCAGATCGCCAACAAGGCGGGCGACAGCTTCGTCACGGTCGAGCGGATGCTGCTCGCGCTCACCCTCGCCTCGAACACCAATGCCGGCCGCGCGCTCGCCGCCGCGGGGGTCAAGGCCGACGCGCTCAACGCAGCGATCAACCAGCTGCGCGGCGGCCGCACCGCCGACACCGCCGGCGCAGAGGACCGCTACGACGCGCTCAAGAAGTTCGCCCGCGACCTCACCCAGGCGGCGAAGGACGGCAAGCTCGATCCCGTGATCGGCCGCGACGAGGAGATCCGCCGCACCATCCAGATCCTCGCCCGCCGCACCAAGAACAATCCGGTGCTCATCGGCGACCCCGGCGTCGGCAAGACCGCGATCGCCGAGGGCCTCGCGCTGCGCATCGCCAATGGCGACGTTCCCGACACGCTGCGTGACCGCAAGCTGATGGCGCTGGACATGGGCAGCCTGATCGCGGGCGCCAAATATCGCGGCGAGTTCGAGGAGCGCTTGAAGGGCGTCCTCGACGAGGTGAAGGCCGCCGAGGGCGACATCATCCTGTTCATCGACGAGATGCACACGCTGATCGGCGCGGGCAAATCCGAGGGCGCGATGGACGCGGGCAATCTGCTCAAGCCCGCGCTCGCCCGCGGCGAGCTGCATTGCATCGGCGCGACCACGCTCGATGAATATCGCAAATATGTCGAGAAGGACCCCGCGCTCCAGCGCCGCTTCCAGCCGGTGTTCGTCGGCGAGCCCACGGTCGAGGACACGATCTCGATCCTGCGCGGGCTCAAGGAGAAATACGAGCTGCACCACGGCGTGCGCATCACCGACGGCGCGATCGTCTCGGCGGCGACGCTTTCCAATCGCTACATCACCGACCGCTTCCTCCCCGACAAGGCGATCGACCTGATGGACGAGGCCGCCAGCCGCATCCGCATGGAAGTGGAGAGCAAGCCCGAGGAGATCGAGACGCTCGACCGCCGCATCATGCAGCTCCAGATCGAGCGGGAGGCGCTGCGCAAGGAGAGTGACCAGGCGTCGAAGGACCGGCTCGCCACCCTCGAGAACGAGCTCGCCAATCTCGAACAGCAATCCACCGAGCTCACCCAGCGCTGGCAGGCCGAGAAGGACAAGATCGCCGGCGAGGCAAGGATCAAGGAGCAGCTCGAGCATGCCCGGCTCGAGCTCGAGCAGGCACAACGCGCCGGTGACCTCGCCAAGATGGCCGAGCTCAACTACGGCACGCTCCCCGCGCTGACCAAGCAGCTCGAAGAGGCCCAAGCCACGACCGGCCCGGCGATGCTGCGCGAGGAAGTCACCGCCGACGATATCGCCGCGGTGGTCAGCCGCTGGACCGGCATCCCGGTCGACCGGATGCTCGAAGGCGAGCGCGAGAAATTGCTCGCGATGGAGGAACAGCTCGGCAAGCGCGTGATCGGCCAGCAGACGGCGGTTAGGGCGGTGTCGACCGCCGTGCGCCGCAGCCGCGCCGGGCTCCAGGACCCCAACCGCCCGCTCGGCTCGTTCCTGTTCCTCGGCCCGACCGGCGTCGGCAAGACCGAGCTGACCAAGGCGCTCGCCGAATTCCTGTTCGACGATCCCCACGCGATGGTGCGCATCGACATGAGCGAGTTCATGGAGAAGCACAGCGTCGCGCGCCTGATCGGCGCCCCGCCGGGCTATGTCGGATATGAGGAGGGCGGCGTGCTCACCGAAGCCGTGCGCCGCCGTCCCTATCAGGTCGTGCTGTTCGACGAGGTCGAAAAGGCGCATGGCGACGTCTTCAACATCCTGCTCCAGGTGCTTGACGATGGCCGCCTGACCGACGGCCAGGGCCGCACGGTCGACTTCACCAACACGATCATCGTGCTGACTTCGAATCTCGGCAGCCAGTTCCTCACCCAGCTCGACGAGGGACAGGAGGTGTCCACAGTCGAGCCGCAGGTGATGGAAGTGGTGCGCGCGCATTTCCGGCCGGAGTTCCTCAACCGGCTCGACGAGATCGTGCTGTTCCACCGCCTCGGCCGCAGCGAAATGGCGCCGATCGTCGACATCCAGGTCGCCCGGCTCGGCAAGCTGCTCGCCGACCGCAAGATCAAGCTCGACCTCACGCCGGAGGCGCGCGACTGGCTCGGCCGTGTCGGCTACGACCCGGTCTATGGCGCGCGTCCGCTCAAGCGCGCGGTGCAGCGTTACCTGCAGGACCCGCTCGCCGACGCGATCCTGCGCGGCGATGTCAAGGACGGCAGCACGGTCAAGGTCGGCGAAGGCGATGGCGAGCTGGTGCTGACCCCCGCCTGAGTCGCGTTTGACAAGGACAGCGGCAGCGGGCAGCCATCGCGCGATGGCTGCCCCTGCCGATCCCGATTTCGCACTGCATCCCGGCATCGATCCCGATGCGCTGACCGCCGCCTATCGCGCGAGCGGCCGCATCTCGATCGAGCCGTTCCTGACCGACACTGCCGCCAACGCGCTCCGCGAGCACCTTGCCGGCCGCGCGGACTGGATGCTGGTGATGAACGCCGGCGAGAAGGTCTATGAGATGCCGCGCACCGCCGCCGCGGCACTCACGCCCGACCAACGCGCCACGCTCGACCGCAAGATCGGCGAATCCGCGCTGCATGGCTTCCAGTATCGCTACGAGAGCATCCGCGTCGCGGATGATCCGGGCACGCGCGGCGATACGTTGCTCGACCGATTCGCGACCTTCCTCTCTTCGCCGCCGGTGATCGGACTGCTGCGCGGCATCACCGGCGCACCGGTCGAGTTCGCCGACGCCCAGGCCACCGCCTACGGCCCCGGCCATTTCCTCACCCGCCATGACGACGATGTCGCGGGCAAGGGACGCCACGCCGCCTATGTGCTGGGCCTCACGCCCGGATGGCGCGCCGAATGGGGCGGGCTGCTGCTGTTCCACGACGGCGAGCGCGAAATCGACCACGGCTTCGCCCCCGCCTTCAACGCGCTGCGCCTCTTCACCGTCCCCGCGGTGCATAGCGTCAGCCATGTCTGGCCCTGGGTTCCGGAGCCACGCGTCTCGGTAACAGGGTGGCTGCGCTCGCACTCGGCGTCCGCGCGCCCTTGATTCGCGCGCGCGCATGGCGGAAAATACGCCATGCGCCTCAACCAGCCGCTGCTGAAGCTTCCCAAGTCGTTCGATGCCGACCGGCTCGCCGCCGAGGTGCGCGCGCTGCCCGCGACCGCGTGGCTGCCGCACCCCGGCAATTATCCCGGCAACGACGCGGTGCTGCTGGTCACGCCCGAGGGTCAGATGACCAACGGCTTCACCGGTCGAATGGCGGCGACCGAGCATCTGCGCGCCTGCCCCTCTGTCATGGAAGTGATGGGCGAGATCGGCGCGGTATGGGGCCGCAGCCGGCTGATGGGCCTCGGCCCCGGTGCGGTCGTGCCTCCGCATGTCGACGTCAACTATCACTGGCGCACGCACATGCGCATCCACATTCCGGTGATCACCAATCCCGACGTGCGCTTCACCTGCGGCGAGCAGAGCGTGCACATGGCGCCGGGCGAATGCTGGGTGTTCGATTCCTTTCAGATGCACAATGTCCGCAACGGCGGCGTCGACAAGCGCGTCCACCTCGTGCTCGACACCGTCGAGGGTGAGGAGATATGGGACCTGATCGACGCGGCCAACAGCGGCACCGCCGCGCCCCCGGCCCGCCCGCCGCGGCCGCTGCGGTTCGAGACGGTCGACATGCACAAGATCATGTCGCCTTGGGAAGTGCGCTGCCACATCGCCTTCCTCACCGACTATGTGCTGCCCAACCCCCGGCTGGCGGCCGTGCTCAACCGCCTCGACCGTTTCGCCGCGGCGTGGAGTTCGACCTGGTCCGAATATGAGGGATCGCCCGCCGGCTTGCCCGACTATCGCCGCCTGATCGCCGGATTGCGCCAAGATCTGATGGCGAGCGGCGGCGGCAATTTGCCGCTGCAGAACCAGGTGACGCTGGCGCGCGCGCTCGGCGAGCTCATCCTCGACGTTGCCGCGCCCGATCCCGCACCCGCCGCGGTCCGTCTCGCCTCCTGAAGCCGCACGCATGATCATTTCGCACCAACATCGCTTCGTCTTCACCGCGATTCCCAAGACCGGCACGCATTCGGTCCGCCAGGCGCTACGCGAGCATCTCGGACCCGACGATCTCGAGCAGGTGCGCCTGTTCGTCGAGAAGCGCCTGCCCTGGCCCGAGCTCGCCCGGCTCGGCCATGGGCATATCAGCCTCGCGGAGCTGCGTCCGGTGCTGGGCGAGGAGTTGTTCGGCGGCTATTTCAAATTCGCCTTCGTCCGCAATCCGTTCGAGCGCTTCGTCTCCTATTGCGCCTTCGCGACCAGCCAGCAGGGCAGCTTCGAGCGCGATCCCCAAGGCGTGATGCGCCACTTCCTGTTCGTCGCGCCACCGCATCACCACATTGTGTTCCGCCCGCAGCACAGCTTCGTCTGCGCGCCCGACGGGACCTTGCTCGCCGACCAGCTCGGCCGGGTCGAGGAGATGCAGGCGAGCTATGACGCGATCTGCGAGCGGATCGGCATCCCCTCCGCGCCGCTCGGCCGCGCCAACAGCTCGAAGCATGCCGAGTATCGCAGCTATTACGACCAGCAGCTCAAGGACGGCGTCGCGCGGCTCTATGCCCGCGACCTCGAGCTGTTCGGCTACGAGTTCTGAGCGAGGCCGCCATGTATCCCAACCCGCGCAAGACTCAGTCCATCCGCCGCCTCGGCCCGGTCGAGGTCGGCGCGCTACGCGCTGCGGTCGCGGCAATTCCCGAAGCGTTGTGGGACGCCGAGAATGCCGGCAAGCCCAACAAGTTCGAGGCGCTCGATTCCACCCGCCATATCGTCTTCCGCTTCGTTTCCAACCTGCGCGACTGGCGCGAGAGTTACGATCGTCCCCTCTGGGCGGAGTGGCGGCCGCTGCTCGAGCCCGTGCTCGCCGCCGCGACCGCACCCTATGGCTATGCCCGCGGTGTCTTTCCCCGCGTGATGCTTGCGCGCATGCGCCCCGGTGGGGTGATCCAGCCGCATCGCGACGCCAATCCGGCGGCGAAATGGCCGCACAAGATCCATGTGCCGCTCGAGACCAACGATGCAGTGACCTTCTTTGTCGACGGCGTCGGCCATCACCTGCCGGTCGGCGAGGCGGCGGAAGTCAACAATATGGGCGTGCACGCCGTCACCAATGCCGGCGCGAGCGACCGCATCCACCTGATCTTCGAATATTACGATCTCGACCAGCCCGAACCCGAATGGCTCGCCGCGGTCACTGCAGCGTCACCGGGGACAGCCTGAAGGCTCGGGCTATTCCCTGGCGATGTTGATCGTCGGCTTGCGGAAATCCTCGGCCGCCTGCCGCTTCGCATTTTCGCTCATCTGCTCCCACACCGCGCGGGTGTGACAGACCTTCTTCTTGAAGCGAGTCGCGGTGCGCGACTGATATTTGCAGACCATCTCCTCTTCGGCACCCGAAGTGGACGTGGCGGGTTGGGTGGCCTGCGCCGGTGCTGCGGCGAGCACGGCAAGAGCGACTAGGGCGGACATGGTCGACCTCGTTGTGAAATCGGCCGCGATCATACCCGAAACGCCACGCGCTTCAATCACGCCGTGCCGGCGCTCTCCGCCGCGGCCGGCAGCTCATAGCCGAAGCGCCGCACCCATGGCTCGAGCACGGGCAGCGTCCACCACATCTTGTCGGCATAGCGTTCCCAACGCCCGCTCGCGCGGCGATAGACCTTTTCGGTCACCTGGGCGTAGCTCGGCGTGCGGATAAAGCCGCGCGCGGTGGCGGTGCGCTGATGATCGAGCAGATCGTCTTCCCAGGCCAGGCCGAGGAACGCGATCACCGGTCGCAATGCCGCCTCGGCGTCGGCAACCATGTCCTCGTAGCGGATTTCCTGGACCTCGACCGGCAGCAACGCGCGGCACTGCTCCCAATAGGCGAAGATGCGGTCATAGGTGCGGCTGGCATTGTCGAGGTCGAGGAAGCTCGACATCGCCTCGGTCGGCTTGAAATTCTGCATGTAGCAGCTCAGCACGACGTCGCATGGATGGCGCAGCGCCAGGATGATCCTGGCGTCGGGAAACAGCCGGTGGATCAGCGGCAGGCGGATCATCGACAGCGGGTTCTTGTCGATGATCAGCGTGTCGCGCGACGGCGGCGGCGAGGCCTTGTCGACCTCGGCGAAATAGCGCGCGCGCAGGTCGCGGATCGCCGCGGCGTCGAGCTCGGCGATCCGCTCGAACGGCCCGATCTCCTCGGCGATCTTCTCCAGAATCGGCACTTCCTCGAGCACATGCGTGCCGCTATGGCCCATCAGCAGCGTATCGAGCAGCGTGGTGCCCGAACGCGGGAAACCGACAAGAAACACCGGCGAGGGGCGATCGCCCGGCTCCGGGCCCTGCTTCCAGCTCGCCAGCCAGTCCGCATTGGTCTGCTCGGCGAGCCCGTCGATCCCCCGGCGATAGGCGCTCCGGTCGGCGCGCGCCGCCAGCGGCGTCTCACCCATGATTCGGTTCATTTCCTGAAAGGCCAGGAACGCCTCGTCGATCAGCCCGAGCCGGTCGGCGAGCTGTCCGCGGAACTGGGCGACCGCTGCGGGGTGGATCGCGCGCGACTCGGTCCGGCGCACCAGCTCCAGCGCCCGTTCGGTCTCGCCGCGACGGTTGGCCGACAGCGCACGCAGATAGTCGAGCTCGGCGCCCTTCGCCCCTGCCCGTTCAGCCTGCGCGATCAGCGCATCGAGTTCTTCCACCCGATTGGCTTTTTCGAGCAGGATGCCGAGATCGAGATAGCTCGCGGCGCTCGTCGGACCGGCGCGCAGTGCGAACCGAAAGGCCTGCTCGGCCTTTTGCGGATCGGACAGATCGCTGAACGCCAGCCCCATCGCGGTAAAGATGCGCGGGTCGCGGGCATCGAGCTTGGCGGCGGCGCCCAGCGCCCTCAGCGCGCGTGCCGGATGGTCGATGGCGGTGAGCATCCGCCCCAGCTCGAGCAGCGGCGCAGGGTCTCGCGGCGCGAGCAACGCGGCGCGCTCCATCGTCACACACGCTTCCTCGTGCCGTTCTGCCGCGGCCAGCACGCGGGCAATGTTGACGTGAACTTCGGCGGATTCGGGATTGATCGTCCGCGCGCGCTGGAGTGCTCCCAACGCACCATCGAGATCGCCGAGCTCGAACCGCGCATTGCCGAGATTGTTCCACGTCTCGAAATCGTCTGGCATCTCCGCCGACAGCGTTTCGTAAAGCCACAAGGCTTCGGATCCCCGGCCCTGCGCCCGCAGGATGTCCGCTTTCATTCGCTGGAGGTCGGGCGAGGCCGCTGCCACCGGTCCGTCGCACAGCGCCATGGCCTCGTCGGCCTGGCCCAGCGCCATCAATGTCTTCGCCAGATTGATCCGATTGTCGGCGGTATCGCCGCCATTGGCGATCGCGCGACGGAAATAGGCCGCGCCGCTCTTGAGGTCGCCGGCCTGGCTGCTCGCCACGCCCAGAAACTGCAGGATCGCCGCGTTGTTCTGCTGGGCGCGCAGTGCACCCTCGCCCAGCGCCCGTGCCGCCGGATAGTCGCCGCGCGTAAATGCCGCCATCGCAGCGTTCATCTGCTCAGCAATCGTCTTCATCGCTGCCGCCTAGACAAAAAGAGGGCGGGAAACCAGTCCCGCCCTCCTTCAAGCCGCTGTGTCGCCGTCAGAACTTCAGGCGTGCCTGAACATAGGCGCGGCGCCCGATCACGTCGTAGGTCGACGGGTCGGTGCCCGACTGCACGTTCGGCGCGTAGGTCGGCGGCTGACGGTCGAAGGCGTTGTTGACGCCCAGACGCAGCGTCACATTCTCGACCTGGCCCTGTACCGCGAAGTCGAAATACCACACCGATTCCGGCCCGGTGAACGTCTCGCCGATATACTGGCGGGCCGCACGGTTCTCCATCTCGTCGATGTAGCGGACACGGGTGTGGAACGAGAGGTTCTCGTTGAAGTTCCAGCCCATGTTCAGCGTCCCCTTCCATTCGGGGAAGCTGGTGCCGAGACCGGCGCCGAAATAGGAAGCGGTGCCGGCATAGTCCGTCTTCAGGCCGCCGAGGCCGGTGACCTTGAAGTCGAACAGGTAGTTGACCAGCAGGTTGAAGTTGATCGCCGACGCCGGGCCCACGAACTCGGTCGGCAGACGATAGCCGAGCTGGAAGTCGATGCCCGAAGTCTTGACCGACCCCTGGTTGACGAACTGGAAATAACCGGTCGCCGGATCGCCGCCCAGGCTCGGCGGCAGATAGATGCCGCTGATGTTGTTGTTCGAGCGCGCGATACCCTGGCAATAGGGGCTCGTCGCGCTGAGGCTCGAGTTGAGGTCGTTATAGCCGTAGCACGAGGCGATGATCTCGTTCACGTCGGGCGCGAAGATCGTGTCGCTGATCTTGATGTTGTAATAGTCGATCGAGCCCGTGAAGCCGGCGAAGTTGAACACCGCGCCGAGCGTGAAGGCATCCGATTTCTCCGGCTTCAGGTTCGGATTGCCCGTGGCGGTGATGAACGCCTGCGCACCCGGGGTCGCGACGAAGTTGTTGATCGTCGAGGCGGCGATGCCGCCGATACCCGCGGTCTGGCACATGGTCGCCGCAGCCGCACCGCCGTTCTGGCGGAACTGGGTGTTGACCGAGCACGGATCGAAGATCTGCGGGAAGCTGCCGCCGCCCGAGAACAGTTCGCCGAAGTTCGGCGCACGGACCGAGTGCTGGTAGCTGCCGCGCAGACGGACTTCCGGGATCGGCGCCCAGGTGAGCGTGCCGCCATAGGCCCAATCGCTCGACGACTCGCCGTCAATGCCGTTCTGGATGTCGTTGAAGTCGCTCTTCGAGTGACGCGCGGTGAGCGAGAGCTCGAGCGTCTCGGCCCAGGGCGCGTTCTTGGCGAGCGGGATCAGCGCCTCGCCGAAGAAGTCGAGGAAGCTGTTGGTGCCGAGGTCCGGCGTGCTGGTGTTGAAGCCCGCGATCGGACCGAACAGCGAGCCCGGATCGAACTCGTAGCGGAAATCGCGCTTCTCGACGCCGAACGCCACCGACAGCGGGCCCGCCGGAAGCTCGACCAGCTCACCGGTGACATAGGCCTGCGCGATCTTCTGGGTGAAGGTCGTCTTGGTCACGCCCACTTCGTCGACGAAGTCGACGCAGTCCTGCGAGAAGGGCTGGATGCCGAACGGGTTGAAGCCGCCGTCGCAGAGGCTGGCGCCGCCGTCGGGCGCCTCGAGCAGCTGCTGCACGCGCTGCACGTTGACGTTGCCGCGAGCCTCCTGGTCGATGACCGTCTTGCCCCACGAGTAGTACGCCTCATAGCGCCAGCCCGGGGCGATCTCGCCGCGCAGGCCGGCGAGGCCCTGGATCACCTCGTTCTCGAACGCCTGCTCGCGCAGGCCGGTGCCGAGGAAGCGATAGCCGATGCGGATGCCCTCGGCCGCGCCAGCGCCCGTGAGCAGCGGATCATCGCCGACGCGGGTGTTGAGCAGCGTGCGAAGGTCATTCGACACGAACGGGTTGGTCACCGGCACGACGAAGCCGGTGATGCGCTGGCCGGGCGCGACCAGCGGCGAGCGCGCATTGAGCACCGAGGCCGCATTGTCGCCCGAGTTGACGATGCCGGTGCTGACCGGCGTCGGCGCGAGCGCCGTAGCCGACTTGTAGTTGGTGTACGCACCCTGGACGAACACTTCGAACGACGGGTTGATCTCGTAGTTCGCGCGCGTGAACGCCGAATAGCGCTCCAGCGGGAGCACGAGGATGTTCACGATGTCGAAGTTGTAGCTGTAGAAATCGGGGAAATAGTTGAGGTTCGGGTTCGCCGGCGAGCTGAGGTCGTAGCGGAAGTTGGCGACATCGCGCGGATCGTTGAAGGTACCGCGACCGAACAGCGTGCCGTCGGAGTTGAAGCCGAGCAGCGAGATCGTCGGAATGTCCTTGGCCGGCGTGCCGTAGCCCTGGAACAGTGCGGTGACCGCCGCCTGGCTGATCGGGTTCGAGGCGCTGTTGGTGAACGAACCGGTCGGGAACGACGTCGTGGTCGAGGTCGCCTGCGCGGCGAAGTCGCGCTGCGCCTTGATCATGCCCTGGCGGTCCGAATATTCGACCGACAGCGCGAAGTTGCCGCGGTTGTCGGCGAAATTGCCGCCGATCGTGCCGCTGATCTGGATCTCGCGCGCGTCGGTCTCGGGGATCGAGTTGGCGTAGGTCGCGCGAAGGTCGACGCCCTCGAAATCGTCCTTGAGGATGACGTTGACCACGCCCGCGATCGCGTCCGCGCCATAAGCCGCGCCGGCGCCGCCGGTGGTGACCTCGATGCGCTCGATCAGGCCCTGCGGGATCGTGTTGAGGTCGACCGCCATCGTCGTCGCCGACACCATCGGGCGGCGGCCGTCGATCAGCACCAGGTTGCGGTTCGAGCCGAGGCCGCGAAGGTCGATGTTCGACTGGCCGTTGTTGCCCGGGTTGTTCGAGGTGGTCGTGCCGGCCGGGTTTACCTGCGGCAGCGTGTTGAGGAAGGTATCGAGCGTGACGTCCGCGTTCTGGGTCGCCTCCTCACCCGAGACCACCGCGACCGGGCTGTTCGAATCGAGGTTGGGACGGACGATGCGCGAACCGGTGACGACGACGGTGTCCTCTTCGGCCGGCGCGGGCGTTTCGGTTTGCGCGAAAGCGGGCACTGCGAACATCGTGCCGCTGATCAGCAGCGTCGAAGTCAACAGGCGCGTACGTGCCATCGATACCATAATGTAGCACCCCTTTGTACGGGCGTTTGCCGCCCTTGTTGATTGCGCAGGAGGGACCTCACGCAAGATCGCGGCACCATAAATGTCCCGCTGGCGCACACACAATGGCGTTCAAGGGGAGATCGTTTTTTGTAACCCCGACGTGACAAAAACGTCACAGTCGCAACCATCATGCCTTTTTGAGGCCGGTTCAGTCGGCCGTGACGGGCATCGATCCGGCGATCAGCAGCGGGTCGATTCGCGCGCCGTTCCACTTCATTCCCCAGTGGAGATGCGGCCCGGTGGCGCGCCCGGTCGCGCCCACCGCACCGACCGTCTGGCCGCGCCGCACGACCTCGCCGACCTTCACGTCGATGCGCGAGAGGTGCAGGAACGCGCTGTTCAGGCCCATCCCATGGTCGATCATCAGCAGCCTGCCCTCGAGCGTGAAGGGCGCCTGCGCGGCCAGGATCACCACGCCGTCGGCCGGCGCCAGCACCGGCGTGCCGCTCGGCCGCGCCACATCGACCCCCGAATGATAGGCGCCCGGCTCGCCCTTGTAGATGCGCTGCGATCCGAACAGGCCCGAGATGCGCCCCGTCACCGGCCACATGAAGCGCTGCCGCCAACCCTGCGCGGCCGAGCGGATCGCGCGCGCCGTGTTGATCTGCGCGAGCTCGCCGGGCCGGCGGCGCTGGAATTCCGCGCTAGGCTGCGCAAAGCGCGGCAGCCGGTCGAGCCGCTCGATCCGCCACGCGCGTGGTTGCACCGCGAGCGAACGGCGCACCGTGCTGCCGTCGACCCGCATCGCGACGATCGTCGCCGATGGCCCGGCGTCGCGGTCGAAGGCGATGAGGAAACGCCCGTCCGCCGCCACCGGCACGTCCTGGCCGTCGAAGGTCAGCCGGCTGGTCAGCGTGGGCGCGGTGCCGAGCACCGTACCGCCCTGAATCATCGGCCCGTCGAAGCTGAAGTCGTTGCGCGCGGCGGAAGTCCGCGCCTGCCCGCCCGCCGCATCCGCGGGCATCAGCGCGACGGCGGTGGCGGCCATCAGGCCAAGGGCGGCGCTCGCGATGACAAGCCCCCCCGATGCCCTCATGGCGTCATCATCGCCCGCGTCGCGATTTCCGCCGTGGCATAAGGCTCCTGCTTCGCCACGCTCCAATAGCGCAATGCCTCGAGCGGGATCTTCTCGCCGCTCACCGCGCATACGACATGGTCGCCGGGCGCGAGCACGCGAAAGCCGTTCGCCATGTAATGGAGCCGCGCCGGGCGGGCGGTGTTGGACGACATCAGCATGGCGCTACTCACTTCGTGACGGACGGTCAGAACAGATCGGGCTGTTCGGGCTTCGACGGAGCATAAGGTTTGGCGCCGCCCCGCTCAACCCGCGCATCCACCACGCCGTCGCGGAAGTGGAGCGTCACCGCGCCCGCCGCGCGCGCGTCGGCGGCGCTTGCGATCACCTTGCCGCTCGCCTTGGCGCCGACGCGGACATAGCCGCGCTGGAGCAGATTGTCGGGATTGACCGCGTCGAGCAGCTTTCGAAAACCGTCCAGCCGATGATGTAGCGTCTCCAGCTTGCGCTCCAGCACCGCCGGCCGCAGCGCGCCTGCCGCGCGATCGAGCACCCCGCGCGCGACGGTCACCCGCCGCTCCAGGGCGCGGTCGAGCCGCGCGCCCATGTCGTCGGCCTTTTGCCGCTGCGGCCCGAGCAATGCGTCGCGCCGGGGCAGCACGCGCACCAGCGCCTGCAACCGCTCGCCGCCGCGCTCGTGATAGCGCCGCGCGCAGCGCTCGGCCCGCAGGCCCAGCGTGGCGATGCCGTTGGCGAGTTCCGCGCGCACCGGCACCGCCATCTCCGCCGCCGCGGTCGGGGTCGGCGCGCGTATGTCGGCGGCATAGTCGCACAGCGTCGTGTCGGTCTCGTGCCCGACCGCCGAGATCACGGGGATCGAGCACCCCGCCACCGCGCGCACCACTGCTTCCTCGTTGAACGCCCACAGGTCCTCGATCGAGCCCCCGCCGCGCGCGACGATCACCAGGTCGGGCCGCCGCGCCGCGCCCTCGTCCGGCATCGCGTCGAACCCGCGCACCGCCGCCGCCACTTCCTGCGCCGCGCCGTCCCCCTGCACCTTGACCGGCCACACCAGCACATGCGTCGGAAACCGGTCCTCCAGCCGATGCAGGATGTCGCGGATCACCGCCCCGGTGGGTGAGGTCACCACGCCGATCGTGCGCGGCGCGAACGGCAGCTTCTTCTTGCGCGCCGGATCGAACAGCCCCTCCCCGGCCAGCTGCGCCTTCAGCTTCTCGAACAGCGCCATCAGCGCGCCTTCGCCGGCGAGCTCCATCCGTTCGATCACGATCTGGTATTTGGAGCGGCCCGGATAGGTGGTGAGCTTGCCGGTCGCGACCACCTCGATCCCGTCTTGCGGGCTGAACGGCACCAGCGCCGCCTGCCCGCGCCACATCACCGCGTCGATCACGGCGTCGGCATCCTTGAGGCACAGATAGGCATGCCCCGACGCCGCGCGCTTGAACCCCGAAATCTCGCCGCGCAGCCGCACATGCCCGAACTCGCCCTCGACCATGCGCTTGAGCTTCATCGACAATTCGCCGACCGAAAGCGGAGCGGCGTTGTCCCCCTCCCGCCCCTCGGCTACGAGCCGCGGCGGAAACTGATCGTCGAAGGGGTCTGACATGAACGTCCTGTTGCTTGGGTCCGGTGGCCGCGAACATGCGCTCGCCTGGAAGCTCGCGCAATCGCCCCGGCTCGATAGCCTCCATGCGATCCCCGGCAACCCCGGAATCGCCCAGTACGCCGCCTGTCACGACGTCAAGCTCACCGATCACGCCGCGGTGATCGACTTCTGTCGCACCCAGAACATCGGCTTCGTCGTGGTCGGCCCCGAAGCGCCGCTGGTCGACGGCCTCTCCGACAGCCTGCGCGCCGCGGGCCTCCTCGTGTTCGGACCCTCGCAGGCGGCCGCACAGCTCGAAGGCTCGAAAGGCTTCACCAAGGATCTCTGCGCGCGCGAGAACATCCCGACCGCCGGCTATGTCCGCGTCACCGATCTCGCCACCGCGCGCGCCGCGCTCGCGCGCGACTTTCCCCGACCGGTGGTGATCAAGGCCGACGGCCTCGCCGCCGGCAAGGGCGTGACGATCGCCTTCACCGACGAGGAGGCCGACGCCGCGATCGCCGCGATCTTCGAGAAGCCCGGCGGCGAAGCGGTGATCGAGGAATTCCTCGAAGGCGAGGAAGCCAGCCTGTTCATCCTCACCGACGGCCAGGCGATCGTCGCGATGGGCTCGGCGCAGGATCACAAGCGCGTCGGCGATGGCGACACCGGCCCCAACACCGGCGGCATGGGCGCCTACAGCCCCGCCCGCGTCCTCACCCCCGCGCTGGAAGCCGCGGCGATCGATACGATCATCCGGCCCACGATCGCGGCGATGGCGAAGGACGGCATTCCCTATTCGGGCGTGCTCTATGCCGGCCTCATGCTTACCCGCAACGGCCCCAAGCTGATCGAGTACAACGCCCGCTTCGGCGATCCCGAATGCCAGGTGCTGATGCTGCGGCTGGAGGACGACCTGCTCGACCTGATGCTCGCGACCGAGACCGGCGAGCTCGCCAGCCGCCCCGCCCCGCGCTTCGGCGCCGAGACCGCGCTTACCGTGGTGATGGCGGCGAAGGGCTATCCCGGCACCCCCGAGACCGGCGGCGCGATCGGCGGATTGGACGCCGCCGAGGAAACCGGCGCGCAGGTGTTCCAGGCCGGCACCAGGCTCGACGGGGGCCAGCTCGTCGCCGCGGGCGGCCGCGTGCTCACCGTCACCGCCACCGGCGCGAGCGTGACCGAAGCGCAGGCCGCCGCCTATCGCGCGGTCGATGCGATCAACTTCCCCACCGGTTTCGCCCGCCGCGACATCGGCTGGCGTGAGGTGGCGCGCGAGAACGGTTAGTCGCGCTTCCCGATCGCCTGGTCGGGGTCGCCGACCAGATAGGCCGCCATCGACGTTCGCGCCGGATTGATCCGGTGCGGCGGGAACAGCAGCAGGCACAGCACAGCGGTGTCCCGCAGCGCCCAGCTCGCCCAGCTGAGCGGCGAGTCCCCATGCGCATCGCGCTGGTCGAGCGCCGCGCCCGCCGCGATCAGCCGCTCGATCGTGCCCTGCGTCGCATAGGCGGCGGCGCGGTGCAGCGCACCCTCACCACGGTTGCGCACGTCGCGCATGAAGCAGCCGGTCTCGGTTCCGGCGATCGTCGCCCGGTTGGGGTCGGCGCCGGCCGCCAGCAGCACGGCGACCACTGCTTCCATTCCCAGGCTGTCGCGGCGGCTCACCGCATTGTGCAGCGGCGTCTCGCCGGTCTCCGGATCGGCATCGTCCGCGTCCGCGCCCTGCTCGACCAGCCAGGCGCACAGCTGCCAATGCCCATGGAACGCCGCCCCGCCAAGCCCGAGGTTGCGGCCCAGCCGGTCGAGCGGAACGCCCGCCTCCACCAGCCGCCGGACTGCGCTGACGTCGCCATAATAGGTGCCCCAGCCGATCAAGTCGGCGCCCTCGATGCGCGCGTGCGGGTCCCCGCCCTCTGCGAGCCAGTCGAAGATCAAGTCGGTGCGGCCGGCGGCAATCTGCTCGAGCATTTCCAACCCCTCCCGAAGGATGGCGCCATCCTACCAGCGATCCCGCCCGGCGTCGCGGCAGCGGCTCACCCATATGCTCCACGAATAAGACCCTGTCGCCGCGAACTTTTCCACGCGCCGCGCATTTCAGGATCGAGAGGTGAGCGAAGCCGATGGACGAACCCCAGCAAGCCGAATCCACCGCCGGGGCCGCGGCGATGTTCGAGTGGGTGACGGTGACTCACCTCGTAATCATTGCGCTCTGCGCGGTCGGCGCGATCGCGATCATCGTGATCGGCCGGCGCCTGCTCCGTCGCCGGATCGAGGCGCAGCGTGAGTTGGAGGCGCGCAATCCCGATACCGACGAGCGTCGCTGAACGGCTTCAGTCCAGCTCGCTCACCAGCAGCTTGTCGATCTTGTGCCCGTCCATGTCGACGATCTCGAACCGCCAGCCCTGCTCGGTGAAGCTCTCGCCCTCCTGCGGCAGCCGCTTGAGCACCGCGAGCGCGAGTCCGGCGACGGTCGCATAGTCGCGGTCCTCGGGCAGCTCGATCTTGATCCGCTCGGCCAGCGCGTCGGCGGCGAGCTGGCCTGACACCAGCAGCGAGCCGTCGTCGCGCACCGTGATCGCCGGATGGTCCCCGACGTCGGCGTCCGACGCGAACTCGCCCGCGATCGCCGCGAGCAGGTCGGCGGGGGTCACGATCCCCTCGAAATGCCCGTATTCGTCATGGACGAAGCCCATCGGCACCGCCGCGCGGCGCAGCGCGCCCAGCGCGTCCATCGCATCGACTTGGTCGGGCAGCACGGGCGCGGGATGCATCAGCGCTTTGAGATCGAGCGGCTCGCCGCGGATCAGCGCGGTCACCACGTCGCGCGCCTGCACCACGCCCACCACCGCGTCGACCGACCCCTCGGCCACGGGCAGCCGCGTGTGCGGGGTCTCCGCCAACGCCTGGCGGATCCCGGCCTCGTCGAGATTGGCGTCGATCCAGTCGACCTCGGTGCGCGGCGTCATCACCTCGCGCACCGGCCGGTCGGCAAGCCGCACCACACCCGAGATGATCGAGCGCTCATGCTCCTCGATCACCCCCGAATGAGTCGCCTCGGCGACCAGCATGTGCAGTTCCTCGGCGGTAACGCGATTCTCCGATTCGCGGTTCATGCCGAGCAGGCGGAACACCAGCGCGCTGCTCTGGTCGAGCAGCCACACCAGGGGCGCGGTGATCCGCGCCAGCCATTTCATCGGCGTCGCCATCACCACCGCGATCGGCTCGGGCGAGCGCAGCGCGAACTGCTTGGGCACCAGCTCGCCGACGATCAGCGAGGCATAGGTGGTGAGCGCGATGACGATCGTGAAGCCGGCCGTCTGCGCCGTCTGCGGCTCGACCCCCATCGCGGCGATTCGCGCCGCCACCGGCGTGCCGAGGCTCGCCCCCGAATAGGCGCCGGCGACGATGCCGATCAGCGTGATGCCGATCTGCACGGTGGAGAGGAACTTGCCGGGATCGGCGGCAAGGTCGATCGCGGTCTGCGCGCCGCGCCGCCCGGTGCGCACCATCGCCTCCAGCCGCGCCTTGCGCGCCGACACGATCGCGAGCTCGGACATCGCGAACACGCCGTTCAGCGCGACCAGCGCCAGAATGATCGCGACGTCGATCCAGGGAAATGGGGGGAGCGGGTCCATCGGCCTGTCCGTCCCATAAGCGCATTCAGCTGAGTTTCACAACGCCCGTCTACATCGCGGGTCGATGCGAGGACGGAACAACACCATCGCTCGCGCGATTCTGGGTCACGAATTCAAGAGGAGGAAGTTCATGCGTAACCTCGGCAATTGGCCGCTCGTCCCCGCCATCGCGGCGCTCGCGCTCACCGGCGCCTGCGTCACCGATCCGGTGACCGGCGAGCAGCGCATGTCCAAGGCCGGGATCGGCGCGATCGGCGGCGCGCTCGGCGGCTATATCCTGGGCGACATCGTCGGCGGCCGGCGCGACCGGTCTGAAAAGATCATCGGCGCCGGCATCGGCGCGATCGGCGGCGCCGCGATCGGCAGCTACATGGACCGGCAGGAGCGCGAGATCCGCGAGCGCACCGCGGGCACCGATGTCGAGGTGATCCGCCGGGGCGACGACCTCATCCTGTCGATGCCGTCGGGCATCACCTTCGCCACCGACAGCTCGACGATCGAGCCGCAGTTCCGTCCCACGCTCGACAAGGTCGCCGACGTCCTCGACCGCTACAACCAGACCTATGTCGACGTCTACGGCCACACCGATTCGACCGGGTCCGACGCCTACAACCAGTCGCTGTCGGAGCGCCGCGCGGACGCGGTCGCCAGCTACCTCTCGATGCGCGGCGTCGAATCGGCACGGCTCGAAGCGGTCGGCTATGGCGAGACCCAGCCCGTCGCCGACAACGCCACGCTCGAAGGCCGCGCCCAGAACCGCCGCGTCGAGATCAAGATCGTCCCGGTCCGCGACAGCGACATGCGCTAGTCTGCACTCGGTTCTGCGCAGCAGAACCGTACGACTATCTCCGCAGGGCGAAAAATTCTCTGAGCAGCGCGCCCGCCTCGCCCTCGCCGATCCCGGAATAGACTTCCGGCCGGTGATGGCAGGTGGGCTGCGCGAAGAAGCGGGGGCCATGCTCGACCGCGCCGCCCTTGGGGTCCGGCGCGCCATAATAGATTCGCGCGATCCGGGCGTGC
Source organism: Sphingomonas sp. MS122 (assembly GCF_049532975.1). Lineage (GTDB taxonomy): Bacteria > Pseudomonadota > Alphaproteobacteria > Sphingomonadales > Sphingomonadaceae > Sphingomonas. The sequence goes on from NZ_CP186695.1 coordinate 385,319, forward strand.
GCGATCGCCCCGGCGCACATCGCGCACGGCTCGAGCGTCACCCACAGGTCGCAATCCTCCAGCCGCTCGCGGCCGAGCTTCGCCGCGGCTTCGCGAATCACCCGGATCTCGGCATGCGCGGTCGGGTCGCGAAGGGCGCGCGGCGCATTGGCGGCGACCGCCACCTGCCGGTCGCCCTGCATCACCACCGCACCCACCGGCACCTCGCCCGCCTGCGCGGCGGCACGGGCGGCATCGAGGGCGACGCGCATCGGTTCGGGCAGCGGAAACATCGGCCCGCTATGCCCGCGCGCATCGTCCTTGGCCATGCCGTCGCGAATCGATCCGTTACTGCGCCTTGGCGGCCGGCGCGGGCTGCGCCTTCTCGACCTCCACCGTCGGCACCTGGATGGTCTTGTTCTCCATCACCACGGTCGGCACCTGGATCGTCTCGTTAGTATAGCCCATGCCGACCTTGCCCACATCGGCCTTGACCTCGGGCGCCTTGCCGCCTTCGAGCTTGACCTGCGGCAATGAGCCCGACTGCATGTTGACGCTCAGCATGCCGAGCGAGATCATCACCACGATGACGACGGCGGCGAGGCCCAATATCGCCAGGATTGCACGCATCGTTTCAGTCTCCCCAATCGAATCGTTTGCGTAATAACGCAGTATGACGGATCGAAGTTGCACGCGACGGGCTGAACGAGGTTGACGAAAAGCCCCCGTCCCGGTATCGGGCCGCACTTTCCGGGACGACCGGAACAGGCATAAACCTAGGAATCAAGCGATGTCGCGCATTTGCGAGCTGACCGGCAAGGGCCGGCAGGTGGGACACAACGTTTCCCACGCCAACAACAAGACCAAGCGCACCTTTCTGCCCAACCTGCAGAATGTGACGCTGCTGTCGGAGTCGCTGGAGCGCTCGGTTCGCCTGCGCGTCTCGACGCACGGCCTGCGCTCGGTCGAGCACAATGGCGGCCTCGACAACTGGCTGCTCAAGACCAGCGACGAGAAGCTCTCGCTCAAGGCGCGCCGCCTGAAGCGCGAGATCGCCAAGAAGGCGACCGCCGCGGCCTGAACCCCCTTTCGGGTTTACCGTCTCGACCGGCCCGCCCCCGCAAGGGACGCGGGCCGTTCGGCGTTCTGGCGCCCGCTATGCCTCCAGCCGGAACTTGAGCAGCAGCGAACGCTGCAGCCGCCATTGATTGTCGTCCGAGGCGATCCACAGGATCGTTTCGTCCCCCTCCTGGGTCACCGCCACAGCCTCGAAATTGTCGTGCACGACCGGGGCTGCGAATCGCGCGATCTCCCGCCCGGTGGCGATTCGGCCCGCGCCCACGGATTCCCGGTCCACGATCGTCACCACCGCGGTGAATGCCTCGCGCAGCGAGGCTTTGCGGTTGAGCACCACCAGCCGCCCGTCGGGCAGCTCGGCGATATCGGTCGGCTTGAACCCCCGGGGCGGGCGATAGCTGAAGGCGAAACCGCGCCGCGGTTCGCGCACCGGGTCGCCCGCGAACCACAGGCCGCGCCGCGTGCCCCTGGCGTCCCCGTCCTCGCTTTCCGACAGCACGATGAAGCTGCCGTCGCGCAGCCGCACCATCGCTTCGGCCCCGCCATTCTCGGGCCATTCCGCCATCGCCGGCGGCGCGGCATGCGCCTCGGCGCGCGCGAAGCCGGGGGCATAGCGCCAGATCTGGTTCGCCCGCTCGAACCCCACCCACAGCTGCCCGGTCGCCGGATCGCGCGTCAGCGATTCGCTGTCGCGCTCGGACTTGTGCCAGCCACGCCCCGGTCCATCGGGCAGCTCGGCGAAGCGCGGCGCGCGCACCTGCCAGTCGCGTCCCATGCGGAAGCTGACGATGTTCCCGCCGTCGCTCAGCAGCGTGAAGCGGTCGCTCTCCACCGTCATCGCCGAAAAGCCGCCGAATGCGGGCTTCGGCCCGGTGAGGTACACCCCGCCCAGAAAGGTCAGCCCGCCAAGCTTCACGCGCGCGGGATCGCGCCAGTCGAGCGTCACCCGATGCGCTGCCATCTCGGCCTTCGCCGGCAGCAGTGCCAGCCGCTCGTCTCCCGACCAGCTTGGTACGAACAGCAGCAGCAGGAGCACGGAGAGCAGGATACGCATCGCGCCCCCTCATAGCGGCCCGATTCCCGCCGCAAAGCTGAACCTTGGATAACGGCGATGTTCAGCCAGTGCTCAACCGCGTTCATCTAGCAGCAAGCGCAACGGGCCGTGCTCGCGTATCGCGCACGCCCGCCGAACAGCCGGTGCGCGTCCTCGAGGATGCCCCGCCCGTGTTTCCCCGCGTTGCGTATCGGGGAATGGGCGCTTTCCCCCCGGGGCCCCTCGTTGCCGCACCGGCCAATTTCCCGTCTTCCGCCTCTTCCCGCGCGTTCCGCCGCGATCGCTGAACGGGAGATAACCGGCACATTCAGACAACGCTCAACGCGGATATGCGAATCCCTTGTTCAACGATGACGGCACGGGGCCGCATCGCACGAAACGGCAGAACAAGGAGAAGACCATGTTCAAGAAGCTTTCCCTGATCGGCGCCGCGCTGGCGATGACCGGTACCGCGCTGATCCCCGCGACGCCCGCCGCCGCGCAGCGCTACGAGTATCGCGACGGCCGCGATTATTATGGCGATCGCGGCTACCGCAGCTATCGCGGCTATGACCGCCGCTACAACAACCGCTACAACCGCTACCGGGCGCGCGAGAAGTGCCGCGACGGTGACGGCGGCACGATCGTCGGCGCGATCGCCGGCGGCCTCGCCGGCAACGCCATCGCCGGCCGCGGCGACCGCACCCTCGGTACGATCCTCGGCGGCGCCGTCGGCGCCATCGCCGGCCGCGAGATCGACCGCTCGGACCGTCCGGGCTATTGCCGCCGCTAAGCCGATAGCGGTTTGAAACAAGCGAGGCCGGCTCCCGCGAGGGAGCCGGCCTTACTTGCATCCGATACCAAGTGTATCAGTTGAGCAACACTCTTCGCCCAATCGCACGATTCGAACGCCTTGGCGCTTGTTTCTCAGACCCTCGCCACCCAGATGCGCGCTCCCCGAGGCGGGGGAAGACATCCGCCCGGGGCAGTAAAAAAGGAACAAGTAACAACATGAAGAAGATTGCTCTGGCGCTCGTCGCCCTGACCGCCGCCGCCACCCCGGCTTTCGCGCAGGACGAGGCAGCCCCCTTCAACGGCGCGCATGTTTCGGCCGTTGTCGGCTACGACATTCTCGACCTCAACACCGCGGGCGTCGATAACCCCGATGGCCTCGCCTATGGCGTGAACCTCGGCTACGACCTGCAGCGCGGCAACGTGCTGTTCGGCATCGAGGGCGAAGTCGCCGAATCCACCGCCGAGCTCAAGAGCGGCAACACCGTCGTCGCTTCGGCGAGCCGTGACCTCTATGTCGGCGGCCGCATCGGCTATGTGCTCGGCAACACCGCGATCTACGGCAAGGCCGGCTACACCAACGCGCGCATCGAGAGCAGCCTCGGCGACGAGAATGGCGACGGCTTCCGCGTCGGCGGTGGCGTCGAGCGCAAGTTCGGCCAGAACTTCTTCGGCAAGGTCGAGTATCGCTACTCGAACTACGAAGCGGACGTCGAGCGCCACCAGATCGTCGCCGGCCTCGGCGCGCGCTTCTGATGCACTGACGCCGCGGGTTGGACAGCACCGCGGCGTGAGATGAAGGAGGCCGGCTTCCGCGAGGAGGCCGGCCTTTTTCCGTAGCAACTGTTGGGAAGCGGCCAGAAAATCCCTCTCCCTTTGGGAGAGGGAGGGGCCCGCGAGGCGAAGCCGAGTGGGAGGGTGAGGACGAGCCAGTCTCGCGTCCACCCTCACCCTTCCGCGCCTCCGACGCTCCCTCCCTCTCCCAGAGGAGAGGGAAACTGCGTCCGGAACGGCGCCATCCGGCAGCCTCAGCACGGGCAGAGCCCGCGCTGGCGTCGGACGGGTTCCGCTGACGCGGACCCGCCGGCCGTGCCGGGCGCTGCGCGGCTTGTGGCCGCGCACCGGGGCCGTCCCCGGCTCTCGCCGGGGCGACGCCCCTGCGCCCAGCCTGCCCCGGCGAAAGCCGGGGTCAGTACATATGCTGCCCGCCGTTGATGCTCAGCGTCGAGCCGGTGACGAACCCGCCCTCCTCAGAGCACAGGAAGGCCACGCCGCGCGCGATCTCGTTGGCCTGGCCCAGCCGCCCGACCGGGATCTTCGCCACGATCTTCTCGAGCACCTCGGCCGGCACCGCCGCCACCATGTCGGTGTCGATATAGCCCGGCGCGATCGCGTTCACCGTCACCCCAGCGCGCGCGCCCTCCTGCGCCAGCGCCTTGGTGAAGCCGTGGATGCCGCTCTTCGCCGCGGCATAGTTGACCTGGCCGTACTGCCCGGCCTGGCCGTTGATCGAGCCGATGTTGACGATCCGCCCCCATTTGCGCTCGCGCATCCCGGGAAAGGTGCCCTTGGCCATGTTGAAGCAGCCGCCCAGATTGGTGTCCATGACCTCCTTCCACATCTGGTAGGTCATCTTGAGGATCGTGCCGTCGCGCGTGATGCCGGCATTGTTGACCAGCACGTCGACCGGCCCCAGCGCGCTCTCGACCTGCGCGATCCCGGCCTGGCACGCGTCATAGTCGGCGACGTCCCATTTGAACGCCTTGATCCCGGTCCGCTCGGTGAATTCCGCCGCACGCTGGTCATTGCCGGCATAGTTGGCGGCGACCTGCATCCCCATGTCCTTGAGCGCGACGCTGATCGCCTCGCCGATCCCGCGCGTGCCGCCGGTTACGATCGCTACCCGTGCCATGAACCTCTCCCGAAATAGTTGAAGGAAAGGCTAGGCAAGCTCCGTCCAGCCCGCAAGCTCCCTTGCGAGAATGTTGCGCAACATGAGTAGTCCCGGCGCCCCGTCGTTGAGGCACTCGAGATAGGCGAAGCGCTCGCCCCCCGCCGCCTCGAACGTCGCGCGCCCGCGGATCGCCAGCTCCTCGAGCGTCTCGAGGCAGTCGGCGGCGAATCCCGGCGCGACCACCGCGACGCGCTTGGCGCCCTTGCCCGGCAAGGCCGCCAGCGTCGCATCGGTCGCCGGCTCCAGCCACTTCGCCCGCCCGAAGCGCGACTGGAAGGCGACGATCAGCTCGCGCCCCAGCGCCTCGCTCAGCAACCGCGCCGTCTTCACGCAATGGCAATGATAGGGATCGCCCAGCTCCAGCGTCCGCTGCGGCATCCCGTGGAAGCTCGCCACGATCGCCTGCGGCTCGAAATCGAGCGCGCCGAGCTGCGCTTCGACCGACGCCTTGAGCGCCCCGATATAGGCCGGCTCGTCATGGTAAGGCGGCAGCGTCCGCACCGCCGGCTGCCAGCGCATCGCCGCCAGCGCCGCGAATGCCGCGTCGTTGGCGGTCGCGGTCGTGGCCGCGCAATATTGCGGATAGAGCGGCGCGACCAGGATGCGCTCGCACCCGGCGTCCTTCATCGCCGCGAGCCGATCGCCGATCGCCGGGTTGCCGTAGCGCATCGCCCAGTCGACGCGCACCTGCGGCCACGCGTCCTGCAGCGCCTTCGCCTGCCGCGCGGTGATCGCCGCCAGCGGCGAGCCCTGATCGGTCCACACCAGCCCATAGGCATGCGCCGACTTGCGCGGCCGCGTGCGCAGGATCAGCCCGCGCAGGATCGGCTGCCACACCAGCGGCGGGATCTCGACCACGCGCCGGTCCGACAGGAACTCGGCGAGATAGCGCCGCACCGCCGGCGCGTCGGGCGCGTCGGGCGTGCCGAGATTGACCAGCAGCACCCCGATCTTGCGCTCGGGGATCATGGGGTGTCCGGCCGGGGTCATTCGCCGCCCGGGATCAGCGGAAGCTGGCGCAGCCGCACGCCGGTCGCGGCATGCAGCGCGTTGGCGATCGCCGGTGCCACCGGCGGCACCGCCAGCTCGCTCACCCCGCCGGGATCGGCGTCGCTCGCGATCAGCTCGACCATGATCTGCGGGCAGTCCGCCAGCCGCGGGAGCTCGAGGTCGCGGAAGGATCGCGCGTCGGGCCGGTTGCCGGTGAAGCCGGTCGTCGCGCCCAGCGCCGCGGCCATGCCGAAGATCAGCCCGCCCTCGATCTGCTGTTCGACCACGCTCGGGTTGACCACCCGCCCGCAATCGACCGCCGCGACCAGCCGGTCGACCTGTACCCGTTGGTCGCCGCCGACCGACGCCTCGGCCATCACCGCGATGTAGCTGCCGCGGAAGGCATGGCACGCCAGCCCCTGCCCGCTTCCCGGCAGCCCGCCCTGCCAGCCGCCGAGCGAGGTCACCGTCGACAGGCACCGCGCCAGCCGCGGCTCGGCCGCCAGCATCGCGATGCGGAACGAGAAGGCCTCGACCTCGGCGACATGCGCCAGCTCGTCGATGAAGCTCTCGGTGAAGAAGGCGGTGTAGCTGTGTGCGCCCGAGCGCCAATAGCCGGTCGGCACCCCGATGTCCGCCGGATGATGGTCGATCGCCAGCGCCGGGATGCGATAAGGCGGCCGCGCCCCAGCCACCGCCGACGCGTCGCCGCTTCCGCCCGCCGCCAGGCTCGCGCCGATCGTCCCGCCGCCGCCGGTCAGCCGCCGTGCCAGCTCGTGCCCGGTCGAGGGCGCCGCGATCTTGGCCAGCCACCCCGAGATGCTGCCGTTCGTGCCCAGCCGCGCCGTCATCCGCGCCGCCGCAGGCGGACGGAAGCGATCGTGCGCGCTGGTCTCGCCGCGCGACCAGGTGAGCTGCACCGGCTTCTTCAACTCGCGCGCGATCAGCGCCGCCTGCGCGGCCGCCTGATGCTCCAGATTCTGGCCGAACGATCCGCCCGCCAGCACCGGGTGCACCACCACGTCGCCCGTGCCGATCCCCAGCACTCGCGCCACCGCGTCGCGCGCGAGGCCCGGTGCCTGGGTCGGCAGCCACAGCCGCACCCGGCCATCCTCCCATACCGCGGTCGCGGTCATCGGCTCGATCGCGGCGTGCAACGCCAGGCCGGCGCGATACTCCGCCGTCACCACGCGCGCGCCCGCGAACGCCGCGGCAAGGTCGCCCGCCGACGCCATGCGCTCGCCTTCGCCGCCGAACGCGGCGTCGAGCGCGGCCTGGATCGTCTCGCTCTCGACCCGGCCCGCCACCTCGAAGCGCGGGTTGAGCGCCTCGAGCGCCTGGCTCGCCGCCCACCAGTTGTTGGCGACCGCAGCGACCCACATCTCGTTCTTCACGACGTGCAGCGTCCCCGGCACCTGCCTCGCCGCCGCCTCGTCGACCGCCGCGAGCTTGACCGTGCCCACCGGTCCCTGGCGCAGCGCCGCGAACACCATGTTCGGCAAGCGGATGTCACCCGCGAAATTGGCGCTGCCATCGACCTTGCCCGGGGCGTCGAGCCGCGGCAGCGGCTCGCCGCTCAGCCGTCCGGTCTCGCCGTCGCGCAATGGGAGATCGTCGGGCACCGTCTCGCCGGCCGCCTCGGCCGCCAGCTCGCCGAAGCGAAGCCGCTGCTGGCCGTGGACGACATGGCCGCCCGTGGTGTCGCATTCCTGCCAGTCGACGCCCCAGCGCCGCGCCGCCGCCTTGCACAGCATCGCCCGCGCCGCCGCGCCCGCCGAGCGCAACGGCGCCTCGAAGCTGCGCAGCGAGGTCGATCCGCCCGTCAGCATCAGCGCGTTGCGCACCGCCCAGGTCCGCTGCAACCGCTCGGGCAGCACGCCGGGGAACAGCTCGGCCAGCCCGAGCGCGTTCGCATAGATCGGATTGAGCGGCGCCTGCTCCACCCCCACCATCCGCCAGTCGGCGCCGAGCTCGTCGGCGAGCGCCTGCGGCAGCGTGGTGAACACGCCCTGGCCGTACTCGCATTGCGGGATCGCGACCGTGACCTGGCCGTTGGTGGCGATCTTGAGCCACGCACCGAATGCGGTCTCGTTGTCGCGCACCGCCAGATTGGGAAGATAGGCGCGCGGCCATACCGCCCAGGCGACCACCAGCCCGATCCCCGCGCCGCCGCCGATCAGCAAGGTGCGCCGATCGATGCCCTTCCTTCGCTCCATCGCTACGGCTCTACCGCTGCTTCAAGCGCTGCGCCAGTCATCGCACTCCCTTCTATAATTCCGTCATTCCCGCGCAGGCGGGAATCCATTGCCGCTAGTGGAGCGATAGAGCCGCAACGCCAGCCAGAATGGATTCCCGCCTGCGCGGGAATGACGAAGCGATTGAGTGCGGTTCAACCTACCCAGGCCCCACACATCCAAAGTCTTGGGTTTGCCGTGATATGCGGATAGGACAGCGCCGAACCCCCGGGAGGCACCCACTTGATCCTGTCCACCGCCGCCGCCACTGCCGCCAGCGCCGCCGCGAACCATATCCAGTTCAGCCAGCTCGGCCTCGATCCGGTCGCGCTCGACCTGGGCTTCTTCCAGCTCAAATGGTATTCGCTCGCCTATATCGCGGGCATCCTGATCGGCTGGTGGTATCTGCTCAAGCTGCTCGCCCAGCCGGGCGCGCCGATGGCCCGCCGCCATGCCGACGACATGGTGTTCTACGCCACGATCGGCATCATCATCGGCGGCCGCCTCGGCTATGCGGTCTTCTACCAGCCGCAGCTGTTCGTCGAGCCGCTCAAGCTGCTGCAATTGTGGGAAGGCGGCATGTCCTTCCATGGCGGCGTGATCGGCGTCACGCTCGGCATCCTGTGGCTGTGCCGCCGCGAGAAGCTCAGCTGGCTGCGCGTCCACGATTACGTCGCCTGCTGCGTCCCCTTCGGCCTGTTCTTCGGCCGCCTCGCCAATTTCGTGAACGGCGAGCTGTGGGGCCATCAGACCAATGTCGCCTGGGCGATCGTGTTCGAGCGTACCGGCGGCAATGTGCCGCGCCATCCGAGCCAGCTCTACGAGGCGGGGCTCGAGGGACTGCTGCTGTTCGCCGTGCTGTGGTTCCTGTTCTGGAAGACCGATGCGCGCTACCAGCCGGGCAAGCTCGTCGGCACCTTCCTGCTCGGCTACGGCCTGTCGCGCTGGTTCGTCGAGTTCTTCCGCGAATATGATTCGCAGTTCGAGGGCACGATCTTCGCGACCCCGGGCCTGCACATGGGCCAGCTGCTCACCGTGCCGATGATCGTCGGCGGCCTCTACCTGATCGCGACCGCCAAGAAGCGCCGCGAACGGGTCGAGCCGGTCGCCGGCACGCAGACCATCGCCTGAGGCCCATGACGAGCGCACCGGAAGAAGGCCCGCTCCCCGAACGGATCGCCCGCGCCATCACGCTCGCCGGGCCGATCCCGCTCTCGCAGTTCATGGGCGCGGCGAACACGCATTATTACGCCACGCGCGATCCGCTGGGCACGCGCGGCGACTTCACCACCGCGCCCGAGATCAGCCAGATGTTCGGCGAGCTGATCGGCCTCGCGCTGGCGGATCTGTGGGATCGCGCGGGACGCCCGCGGTCGCATTATGTCGAGCTCGGCCCCGGCCGCGGCACGCTCGCCGCCGACGCGCTGCGCGCGATGGCGAGCGCTGGCCTGACCCCAGCGGTTCACTTCGTCGAGAACAGCCCGGTGCTCCGCGCCGAGCAGGCCAGGGCGGTGCCCCAGGCGGAATGGGCGATCGACCTGGTCGGCCTGCCCGACGACGCGCCGCTGCTCGTCGTCGCCAACGAATTCTTCGACGCGCTCCCGATCCGCCAGCTGGTCAAGACCGCCGAAGGCTGGCGCGAGCGGCTGGTCGCCTGCCAGGACACGCTGTTCCTGCCCGTGGTCGGCAACACCGTGTTCGATCCGATCATCCCGCCCGAGTTCCGCGACGCGCCCCCGGGCGAGATCCTCGAGACCTCGCCGGCCAGCGTCGCGATCCTGCGTGCGCTCGCCGCGCGGCTGCTCGCGCAGGGCGGCGCCGCGTTGATCATCGATTATGGCTATGCCGGCCCCGCGATCGGCGACACGCTCCAGGCGGTGCGCGGCCACGCCTATGCCAACCCGTTCGAGGATCCGGGCGAGGCCGACCTCACCGCGCATGTCGACTTCGGCACGCTGGTCGAGGCCGCGCGCGTCGAGGGCCTCGTCGCCCATGGCCCGGTCACCCAGGGCGCGTTCCTGAACGCCCTCGGCATCGCGCCGCGCGCCGCCGCGCTCGCCAAGGCTTCGCCCGACCGCGCCGACGAGATCGCCGTCGCCCGCGACCGCCTGACCGGCGACGAGGCGATGGGCGAGCTGTTCAAGGTCGTCGCCCTCACCGCCCCCGGCTGGCCAACTCCCGCAGGCTTCGAATGACGATCACCTACGACACCCCCGCCCCGCACGATGCTGACGCGCTCGATACGATGGCGCGTGAAACCTGGGTCAAGACCTTCGGCCACGGCTACGCGCCCGCCGATCTCGACGCCTACCTCACCCACGCCTATGGCCCCACCGGGCAGCTGCGCGCGCATCTCGCCGACCCCGCCGTCACCTGGCGCGTCGCCCGGGCCGAGGGGCAGATCATCGGCTATGCCAAGCTCGTCCCGCCCTGGCTCGACGAAGCGGGTCCCGACGACGTCCAGCTCGGCCAGCTCTACGTCGCCTATGGCTGGCACGGCCAGGGCATCGCCCAGGCGCTGATGGACTGGACCATCGCCACCGCCCGGTCGCGCGGCGCCCCCGCGCTGCTGCTCACGGTGTTCGAGGAGAATGCGCGCGCCATCGCCTTCTACGCCAAATACGGCTTCGTCCATATCGGCGACTATGCCTTCCCGGTCGGCCAGAAGATCGACCGCGACCTGATCATGAAGCTCGACCTGTGACGCAGGCGGTCGAAGCCCTGCGCGCCAACGTCCTCGACGGAGTCGCCCACGGCTTTCTCGGCCGCACCGGCGGTGTATCGACCGGTCCCACCGCCAGCCTCGACATGGGCCGCCGCGGCCGCCCGCCCACGCCCGAGCTGATCGAGAACCAGCGCCGCGCCCTCGCCGCCGCCGCACCGGGCACGCAGCTGGTCGGCCTCTACCAGGTCCATAGCGCCGACGCCGTCACCGTGCTCGAGCCGTGGAGCGACGAGCTCCGCCCGCACGCCGACGCGCTCGTCACCAACCGCCCCGGCCTCGCCCTCGGCATCCTCACCGCCGACTGCGCGCCCGTGCTGTTCGCCGACCGCGAGGCCGGCGTGATCGGCGCCGCGCATGCCGGGTGGAGGGGCGCGATCGGCGGCGTCACCGACTCCACCATCGCCGCGATGGAAGCGCTCGGCGCGCGCCGCGAGCACATCGCCGCCGCCGTCGGCCCGTGCATCGCCCGCGCGAGCTACGAGGTCGACGACGCCTTCCGCACCCGCTTCGCCGAGCACGACCCCGCCAACGACCGCTTCTTCACGCCAGGCCGCGAAGGCCATCACCAGTTCGACCTCGAAGCCTATGTCGTCCACCGCCTCGCCGCCGCCGGCCTGCGCACGGTCGAGGCACTGGGCGAGGACACCTATTCCCAGCCCGACCGCTTCTTCAGCTTCCGCCGCGCCACCCATCGCGGCGAGCCCGATTACGGCCGCCAGATTTCGTTGATCGCCCTGACTTGATCGCATTGACGGGTTGAAGCGTTGGTGCGAGTGCAACTGCAAAGACGTTTCAACTGATACGATCCTGTGAGAGGCACCCCGAATGACCGACAAGCCCGTCAAGCCTGACGAAGCCGCCCTCACCGGCACCGCCCCGCGCCGCCGCCCCAAGCCCCCGGTCGACCGGATCGGCGGCCGCGAGCTCAGCCCCGCCACGCTGATGATGGGCCATGGCTATGACCCGATGCTGTCGGAGGGCTCGCTCAAGCCGCCGATCTTCGCCACCTCGACCTTCGTCTTCCCCAACGCCGCCGCGGGCAAGCGCCATTTCGAGGGCGTCACCGGGAAGCGCCCCGGCGGCGCCGAGGGCCTGGTCTACTCCCGCTTCAACGGCCCCAACCAGGAGATCCTCGAGGATCGCCTCGGCATCTGGGAGGAGGCGGAGGACGCGCTCGCCTTCTCCAGCGGCATGTCCGCCATCGCCACCCTGTTCCTCGCCATGGTCAAGCCCGGCGACACCATCGTCCATAGCGGCCCGCTCTATGCCGCGACCGAGACGCTGATCGCGCGCATCCTCGGCAAGTTCGGCGTCCACTGGCTCGACTTCCCCGCCGGCGCCACGCGCGAGGAGATCGACGCGGTCCTGTCCAAGGCCGCCTCGGGCAACGTCGCTCTCATCTATCTCGAATCCCCCGCCAACCCGACCAATGCGCTGGTCGATGTCGAGGCCGTCGCCGCCAGCCGCGACGCGATCTTCGCCGGCGCGAACAAGCCGCCGATCGCGATCGACAACACCTTCCTCGGCCCGCTCTGGGCCAAGCCGCTCCAGCAGGGCGCCGACCTCGTCGTCTACTCGCTCACCAAGTACGCGGGCGGCCATTCGGACCTCGTCGCGGGCGGCGTGCTCGGCAGCAAGGAGCTGATCAACACCATCCGCCTGATGCGCAACACGATCGGCACGATCTGCGATCCCAACACCGCATGGATGCTGCTGCGTTCGCTCGAAACGCTCGAGCTGCGCATGTCCCGCGCGGGCGAGAACGCGGTCAAGGTCTGCGAATTCCTCCGCACCCATCCCAAGGTCGAGAGCGTCGGCTATCTGGGCTTCCTTCCCGAAGGCAGCCGCCAGCGGGACATTTACGACCGCCACTGCACCGGCGCCGGCTCGACCTTCTCGCTGTACCTCAAGGGCGGCGAGAAGGAGGCCTTCGCTTTCCTCGACAGCCTGAAGATCGCCAAGCTCGCGGTGTCGCTCGGCGGCACCGAGACCCTCGCCTCCGCCCCCGCCGCGATGACTCACCTCTCGGTCCCCGACGCGCGCAAGAAGGCGCTGGGCATCACCGACAACCTCGTCCGCATTTCGATCGGCGTCGAGGATGCCGACGACCTCATCGCCGATTTCGAGGAAGCGCTGAAGGCGGTTTGATCCACCGTCTCCCCTCGCTTCATCCGCCATCCCGGCCTTGTGCCGGGATCCACGGCGCAACCGCATTGCCCTATCCCATGATCGCATCGCGTACGGCGCGTGTGGGGCCCCGGCACGGGCGCCGGGGTGACGGTTGTTTGTGGGGGATCGGTAATCTAACCCGATACCCGTGCCCGACGAGTTCGCCTTCCTCTCCGCCCTGCGCGGCATCGCCACGCACCCCGCCGCGGCGGGCCTCGCCGATGACACCGCCGTGCTCGACGTCGCCGCCGGAAAGCTGATCCTCACCAGCGACACGATGGTCGAGGGCGTCCATTACCGCTCCGATGACCCGGCCGAGGCGATCGGCTGGAAGCTCGCCGCGGTGAACCTGTCGGACCTCGCCGCCAAGGGCGCGACGCCTGTCGGCTGCCTGCTCAACTACGCCTTGTCGGGCGATGCCGAGTGGGACCGCGCCTTTCTCGCCGGCCTGAACGACGCCCTCACGCGTTTCGCCATGCCCCTGCTCGGCGGCGATACCGTGGCGATGCCGCGGGGCGCCCCCCGCAGCCTCACCCTCACCGCGATCGGCCGCGCCCAGCCCAGCGTGCCGCTTCGCACCGGCGCAAGGCCCGGGGACGCCCTCTGGGTCACCGGAAGCATCGGCGGCGCGGGCTTCGGCCCCGATGGCGAGCCGCGCGATCTCGCCCGCTACCTCCGCCCTCAGCCGCGCCTCGCCGAGGGCCAGGTGCTCGCTCCCCTCGCCACCGCGATGATGGACGTTTCCGACGGCCTCCTCATCGACGCCCGCCGCCTGGCCGAAGCCAGCCGCGTTGCCGTCGCGATCGACCTCGGCGCCGTCCCGCTCGCCCTGCCCGGCCTCGGCCCGATCGAGGCCGCCACCGCGGGGGACGATTACGAGCTGCTCTTCACCCTGCCCGGCAACGCTGTCCCGCCCGTTCCCGCGACCCGCATCGGCATCGCCGGTACCGGCACCGGCCTGACGCTCACCGCGGGCGGCACGCCGGTCCCGCTTCCGGACAGGCTCGGCTACCGCCACGGCGGCTGACCGCCGCCACCTGAGCGCCCGCCCACTCCGCTCGTCATCCCGGCCTTGTGCCGGGATCCACATCCCCGCGCGGCATGGACTTGAGCCTCTTGCACGTCTCCTGCCGCCCGGTGGATTCCGGCACGAGGCCGGGATGACGGGATAGCAAATCGCCTTCTCCGCCCCCCTTCAAATGTTGGATTTCATCTGATCTACCCTGATCGATGGACGCGACTCCCAACCTCACCGGCCAATGCGAGCGCCCAGCCCGGCGCGCCGCCGCCGCGTACCCGCCGCGTCATTGCGCGAACCCGCCGCGTCGCTGCCGCGCGAACGGCGCGTGGATGCCGCGCCGGTGGCGCGTGGGTGCCGCGTGAGCGCCGCGTCCCCGGCGCGTCGCCGCCGCGAACCCGCCGCGTTCCTGGCGCAATTGCCGCAAACACCGTGTTTCGAGTCAATCTTGTCAACCGCCCGGGGCTGCTTGACAGCCCTCAACCCCGCTCTACGCTCCGCCCCGACCGCGCACCGCACCGGACACAGAACCGGGCGGCGGGCGGAGTTTCACAGGGGAAGGATACCAGATGACGATTGTCTATATCGCCATCGCGTGCGGCGTGCTCGCCGTGCTCTATGGTTTGGTGACCTCGCAGCAGGTGCTGCGCGCGCCTGCGGGCGACCAGAAAATGCAGGACATCGCCGCCGCCATCCAGGAAGGCGCCAAGGCCTATCTCGGCCGTCAATACACCACCATCGCGGTCGTCGGCGTGATCGTCGCCGTCGTGCTGTTCTTCACGCTCGGCGGCCTCTCCACCGCCGCGTTCCTGCTCGGCGCGATCCTGTCGGGCGTGGCGGGCTATGTCGGCATGCACATCTCGGTGCGCGCCAATGTCCGCACCGCCGAGGCGGCGCGCAGCTCGCTGCAGGGCGGCCTGACGCTCGCCTTCCGCTCGGGCGCGATCACCGGCATGCTCGTCGCGGGCCTCGGCCTGCTCTCGATCGCGTTGCTCTTCTGGTATCTGGTCGGCCCCGGCGGGGTCGAGCCCAATGGCGAGAAGGTCATCAAGGCGCTCACCGCGCTCGCCTTCGGCGCCTCGCTGATCTCGATCTTCGCGCGTCTCGGCGGCGGTATCTTCACCAAGGCGGCCGACGTCGGCGCCGACCTGGTCGGCAAGGTCGAGGCCGGCATCCCCGAGGACGATCCCCGCAACCCCGCCGTGATCGCCGACAATGTCGGCGACAATGTCGGCGACTGCGCGGGCATGGCCGCCGACCTGTTCGAGACCTATGTCGTGACGATCGGCCTCACCATGGTGTCGATCGCGCTGCTCGTTCAGGGCCTCGCCCCCGAAGCGATGCTCGCGCTGATGGCGCTGCCGCTGATCGTCGGCGGCGTGTGCATCGTCACCTCGATCATCGGCACCTACATGGTCCGCCTGGGCAAGGGCGGGTCGATCATGGGCGCGCTCTACAAGGGCTTCTGGACCACCGCGATCCTCGCCGTGCCCGCGATCTACTTCGCGACCCAGTACGCGCTGGTAGACCTCAATGCCGTGATCGGCGGCGCCACCGACGCCACCAACATCGACGTCGCCGCCTCGGTCGCGACCCAGGCGGTCGGCGACGGCTTCACCGGCATGGACCTGTTCTGGTGCATGATGATCGGCCTCGGCGTCACCGGCCTGCTGGTGTGGATCACCGAATATTACACCGGCACCAACTACCGCCCGGTCAAGTCGATCGCCCAGGCATCGGTCACCGGCCATGGCACCAACGTGATCCAGGGCTTGGCGATCAGCCTCGAGGCGACGGCGCTGCCGACGATCGTGATCGTCATCGCGGTGATCGCCTCCTACCAGCTCGCCGGGATCATCGGCGTGGCGTTCGCCGCCACCTCGCTGCTCGCGCTCGCCGGCATGGTGGTTGCCCTCGACGCCTATGGCCCGGTCACCGACAATGCCGGCGGCATCGCCGAGATGGCGGGGCTGCCCGACGACGTGCGCACCCGCACCGACGCGCTCGACGCGGTCGGCAACACCACCAAGGCGGTGACCAAGGGCTATGCCATCGGCTCCGCCGCGCTCGCCGCTTTGGTGCTGTTCGGGGCGTATACGGAGGATCTCAAGCGCTATTTCGCCGACGTCACCGTCGATTTCAGCTTGAGCAACCCGTTCGTCATCGTCGGCCTGCTGCTCGGCGCCTTGCTCCCCTATCTGTTCGGCGCCTTCGGCATGACCGCGGTCGGCCGCGCCGCCGGCTCGGTGGTGGAGGACGTGCGCAAGCAGTTCCGCGAGAACCCCGGCATCATGGAGGGGACCAGCCGTCCCAACTATGGCCACACGGTCGACATCGTCACCCGCGCCGCGATCAAGGAGATGATCGTTCCGTCGCTGCTGCCGGTGCTCTCGCCGATCCTGCTCTACTTCGTCATCCTGACGGTCGACGGCCAGGCCAACGCCTTCGCGGCGGTGGGCGCGATGCTGCTCGGCGTGATCGTGTCGGGGCTGTTCGTCGCCATCTCGATGACCTCGGGCGGCGGCGCATGGGACAATGCCAAGAAGTTCATCGAGGACGGCAATCACGGCGGCAAGGGCAGCGAGGCGCACAAGGCCGCGGTGACCGGCGACACCGTCGGCGATCCCTACAAGGACACGGCCGGCCCCGCGGTGAACCCGATGATCAAGATCACCAACATCGTCGCGCTGCTGCTGCTCGCGGCGCTGGCGGGCGGCGGCTGACCCGCCGTCCCGTCTCGATCCTCACGGCCCCGCCCGGCACGTCCGGGCGGGGCTTCTTGTCATGGCCAGCGATAGTCCACGACCACCGGGAAGTGATCGGAGGGATAGCGCCCCTTTCGGCCGAAGGTCACCGTCTCCACCTTCGCCGCATTCAGCCCGCGAGCCAGCACCCAGTCGATCCGCCGGTCGGCCTTGCCGGTGAAGCCGTGGAACGTCTCCGCCGGTCCTTCCCGCGCCGCCGCCGCAGCCCAGGCATCGGCGAGCTTCGCCGTGAGAGCCCGGTGCGCCCCGGAGTCGGGACCGGTATTGAAATCCCCGGTCACCACCACCGGCGCATCCCCGGGCAGCGCGGCGATGCGCGCCGCGATCAGCTCGGCCCCCTTGGTCCGCGCGCCCTCGTCCTCGCCGCGATAGGGGAAGTGGGTGTTGCAAAACCAGAAGCGCCTGCCGCCCGGGATCGTCTCGAACAATCCCCAGGTCACCATTCGCGGCAGCGGATGCCCCCAGCTGATGCTCCCCGGCACCTCGGGCGTGTCCGACAGCCAGAAATTGCCCATCTCGACCAGCCTGAGCCGGTCGCGGCGATAGAACACGCCCATATGCTCGTCGCCATGCCCGCCGCGCCGGTCGATGCCGAACCAGCTGTAGCGCGGCAGCCTGGCGATCACATGGTCGCCCTGGATCTTCCACAGTTCCTGCGTGCCGATGATGTCGGGGTCGGCACGGCGGATCGTCTCGACGAACAGGTCCCGCCGCGCCTCCCAGCGATTGGGTCCGTCCGCCGCGAGCGGCAGGCGGACGTTGAACGCCATCACCCGCAGCCCGTCCCGCGCCGCCGCCGGCAATGCCGCCGCCTGCGTCGTCGCGAGCATGAGGCCAATCAACAGCGCACGCCTTTGTATTACCATATCACCACATCGCTCTTGCCTGTTGCCAACGCTGTCACCTATGCCTTGAACCAGTCAGGGGAGGCAAATGGCGCGCAGGCCGACGATCAAGGAAGTCTCGAAGCTCGCGGGGGTCTCGTTCAAGACCGTCTCGCGCGTGCTCAACAACGAGAAGAATGTCAGCGAGGAAACCCGCCGCCGGGTCGAGCAGGTGGTGGCCGAGCTCAACTTCCGCCCCAGCCTCGCCGCGCGCACGCTGGCCGGACGCAAGTCGTTCCAGGTCGCTTTGCTCTACGACAATCCCAGCCCCTATTATGTCTACCACCTCCAGGCCGGTGCGCAGGAGCGCTGTCACGAGCTCGGCTACCGGCTGCTGATCCAGCCGGTCGAGGCCGGATCGCCCGAGCTGGTGCAGGAAGTCGCCGCGCTGATCGACGAGACGCATCTCGACGGGCTGATCCTCTCGCCGCCGGTCACCGAGTCGAAGGCGCTGCTCGACGAGCTCGACCGCCGCAACCTGCCCTATGTGCGGATCGAGCCGGGCTTCCGCCGCGATGAAGGCCGCTCGACCACGATCGACGACGTCGCCGCGGCGAACGAGCTCACCAGCCACCTCGCCGGCCTCGGTCACCGCGCGATCGCCTTCATCACCGGCCCCGAAACGCATATCTCGTCGGTGGAGCGTCTCGAAGGCTATCGCGCCGCGCTCGATGCGCGCGGCATCGCCTTCGATCCGGCGCTGGTCGTGGCGGGGGACTACAGCTTCCAGTCGGGACGCGAGGCCGCGCATCGGCTGCTCGCGGGGACGTCGCGCCCCACCGCGATCTTCGCCGGCAACGACGACATGGCCGCAGGCGCGCTCGCGGTCGCGCACGAGCTCGACATCGGCGTGCCCGAGGAGCTCTCGATCGCCGGCTTCGACGATTCGGATCTCGCCGCCGCAGTGTGGCCGCCGCTCACCACCGTGCGCCAGCCGGTGCGCGAGCTCGCCTGGGCGGCCGCCGACCTGCTGCTCGCGGATTCGCGCCCGCGCGATCGGCTGACGCTCGACTATAGTCTCATCGTCCGCGCCAGCACCGGCCCGGCGCGTTAGTCCCCTTCCGCTCCGGTGCCGGACGCTCGCGGGCCTGTCCCGCGGCGGGATGTTGTAGGACATCTTCTTGACACCCCGACAAGTTTGTAGGACAACTCCGCATGACACCGGTGTCTAAGCCGGATCCAAAACGGGCAAAGCCCGCGCGGTACCGCTCGCCTGTCGCGGCGGTTCACGCGAAATCGGGGAGGACACGCATGAACACCACCAAGCTGCTCAAGGCAGGCACCGCAGCGCTCGCGCTGGCCGCCGCTTTCGCCGTCGCGACGCCCGCCGCCGCGCAGGATACCAGGCCGCCCGCGCCGGCGGAGGAAGAGCCTGAAGAGGTCATCGTCAGCGGCATTCGCGCCTCGCTGCAGCAGGCGGCGGAGGTTAAGCGCGACGCGTCGCAGGTGATGGACGTGATCACTGCGGAGGATGTCGGCAAGCTTCCCGACGCCAATGTCGCAGAAGCGCTTCAACGGGTCACCGGCGTGCAGATTACGCGCGTTTTCGGTGAGGGTCAGTCGGTTTCGGTGCGCGGCCTGCAGCAGGTCCGTGTCGAGGTCGACGGGCGCACGCTGCTCGGCTGGTCGGCGCGGCTGTCGCCGCCGGAGAACGATCAGCTCGGCCGCTCCTCGGGCCTCGATTCGGTCCCATCCAGCCTGTTCGGCCGGCTCGAGGTGCGCAAGTCGCCGCTCGCCAGCCAGGCCGAGGGCGGGCTCGGCGGCACCGTCAACCTCGTCACGCCCAAGCCGCTCTCCTTCAAGGAACCGACCATCTCGGTCCGCGCGCAGGGCGTCTATTCGGAGAATAGCGACAAGTTCGAGCCGGCGATCACCGGCTTCGCCACCACCAAGCTGCTCGACGGCCGCCTCGGCGTGATGATCGCGGGCGAGTACCAGAAGCGCACCTCGACCAACCAGACGTTCGAGCGCAACAACTTCCTCAACCGCACTTATACCGGCACCGGCGGCGGCGTGTTCGCGACCCCGGTGCTGCTCCAGTACGAGCAGTTCGTGGTCGACCGCTCGCGCCTCGGCCTCAACGGCGCGGTGCAGTTCGAGGTGACGCCGGAGTTCACGCTCACCGCCGACGCGCTCTATTCGAAGCTGACCACCGGCCGCCGCCAGGACTTCTTCGCCTTCCGCCTGCCCACCGGCACCAATCCGGTTGCCAATCGCGTGGTCGAAAATGGCGCGGTGGTCGCGGGCACTGCCAACGGCACCGTCACCACCGCGGGGCAGATCCGCAACGAGCCGACCGAGAGCTATCTCTACGGCCTCAACGGCAAGTACGAGAAGGACGGCCTCAAGATCGAAGCCGACGGCTATTACAGCAAGGGCACGATCGACCAGACGATCCAGATCATCACGCTCCAGGCGACCGCCGCGGTGCCCGGCACCTTCGACTTCCGCGGCAACACGATCCCGTCGCTGACGCTGGGCGGCACCTTCAACCCGGCCAGCTACGCCTCGTACAATCCCGCGAACAACGGCGTGCGCAGCAACCGGCTGCTCGGCCTGCTCGAGGAATGGACCGGCAAGCTCGATGTGAGCTACGAGTTCGACAGCGGCATCACCCTGGCGATGGGCGTGCGCTATACCGACCTGCACGCGCGCTCGAACGCCTTTCGCAGCCAGGTGACGCCGACCCGCGCCGAGATCGAACCCTATGTGAGGCTGGTCGATACCAATTTCCTGACCGACATCCCCGGCACCTTCCCGCGCGGCTTCCTCACCACCGCGCCGACCTTCGACTATGTCTTCATCCGCGCCCAGGCCGCCGAGCCCAACCCCGACCCCAATGGCCGCTCGACGCTGCTGCCCAACCTCCAGCGCGACTATGATTTCAGCGAGCGCACGCTGGCCGGCTACATCATGTTCTCGGGCCAGGGCGAGATCGCGGGCATCCCCTATCGCGCCAATGCCGGCGTGCGCGTCGCCAGCACGCGCCTGTCGGTCGATTCCTACGTCAATGTCGGCACCGTCAGCACGCTGCGCAACGACAGGAACCGCTACACCAACGTCCTGCCCAGCGCGAACATCGCGTTCAACGTCACCGACGACTTCCTGATCCGCATCTCGGGCTCGCAGACGATGCAGCGCGCATCGATCGCCGACCTCTCGCCGTCGACCTTCTTCAACGCCACCAACCTCTCGGTCACCGGCGGCAACGTCAATCTCGAGCCGCCGATCTCGACTCAGGCCGACATCAGCTTCGAATATTATACGGGTCGCAGTTCGCTGATCTCGGGCGCGTTGTTCTACAAGGACGTCAAGGACTTCATCGCGAGCTTTGTCACCACCGGCGTCGACCTGACGCTCGATCCGCAGGGCCGCGAGCTGGTCTTCTCCCGCCCCGAGAACCTCGCCAGCGCGAAGATCAAGGGGTTCGAGGTGGGCATCCAGCAATTCTTCGACTTCCTGCCCGCGCCGTTCGACGGGCTCGGCATCATCGCCAACTACACCTATTCGGACTCGCAGGATAACGCCGGCTTCCCGCTCGTCGCGGTGTCGAAGAACAGCTACAATCTCGTCGGGCTGTACGAGAAGGGGCCGATCTCGGCGCGTATCGCCTATAATTATCGCGACGAGGCGGTGTTCGAATTCTCGGAAGGGCGGCCGAGCTTCATCGGCCCGCGCTCGCAGCTCGACGCGCAGATCGGCGTCGACCTGACCAGCAACATCGCGCTCTCGTTCCAGGCGCAGAATTTGATCCCGGATGATTCGGCGACCACCGAATACAGCGCGGCGGGGAGCGTGGCGCTCAACAGCTATGCGCTGTCCGAGCGGCGCTATTCGGTCGGCGTGCGCGCGAAGTTCTGACGCGGCGGCAGGCCGCCGGCCTAGGGAAACCGGGCGGCCACCCCACCGCTACCTACACGTCCCGCGCCTTCAGCGCCGCATTCCAGCGCGTCAGGTTCGCGCGCGCCTCCTGCACGAAGGCCGAGCGGCGGACGATGCCGAGAAAGGCGTCGGCGATCCATTTGCCCGGCTGGCGCAACGGGCGGCGCACCTGGATCAGCAGCACCACGCGCGTGCCTGCCGTATCGTTCCACACCTCGTGGTCATAGGTGTCGTCGAACAGCAGGGTCTCGCCCTCCGCCCAGCGCACGACGCGGTTGCGCACGCGCATCCGCGCATCGCCGTCGCGCGGCACGATCAGCCCGAGATGGCAGGTCAGCAGCCCCTTGGTCACCCCGCGGTGCGCCGGAATGTGCGTGCCCGGGGCGAGGATCGAGAAGAAGGCGCTGTTGAGCTCGGGTATCTGCGCGACCACCGATCGCGTCACCGGGCAGCGATCGAGATTCTCCTCGATCGAATAGCCATAGCCCCACAGGAAGAAGGAGCGCCACTTGTTCACCGGCGCGATCGCGCGATGGTCGGGCGAGATGCTGGCGAGCGCGGGCGAGGCGTCGGCGCACGCCAGCGCTTCGTCGCGGATCGCCTCCCAATTGTCGCGCAGCAGCCGCGTCCAGCCGAACTCGCGCACGTCAAGCACCGGCGCGTTCGAGACGAGCGAGGACGCGCCGATGATCCGGTCGAAGACACCGCGCAGCCGCTTGCCGACGCGGATCAGCAGGGGGCGCCGGATGGCTTCGGCGAATACGGCACCGGCGGCGAAGTCGGGCACGCACACCACGCCCGCCGCCTCCTCACACCTGATCGCTACGCCTTCCCGCACGCCACACCTCGACCCCATATTCGCCGGCCGCCCGGACTCGCCGGACCGGGCGAGGATCCGGCTAGGCGGCGCTTGGGTCCAAATCGTGGCGAAACCGCGCCAAAGCCGTGCAGTTGCTCAAGAATTGCGGCATGATCACCGCGGCTGGCGATGAACGGCGAAGCACGCTAAATAGCACGCGATGGCCCTGTACCCGCGCGTCAAGCAACTCGCCCTTCCCCTTCTCGTCGCCGCAGCCGCCCTGCCTGCCCTGGCACAGGTCGCTGCCCCGGCGCCCCAGAACGCACCCGCGCCGGTCGCGGTCGACAAGACACCCTGGCTCTACAAGGGCAGCGACGTCCCGCAGGACCCGGAATGGCGTTTCGGCACGCTGCCCAACGGCCTGCGCTATGCCGTGCGCAAGAACGGCGTGCCGCCGGGCCAGGTCTCGATCCGGCTGCGCATGGACGTCGGCGCGCAGATGGAGCGCGAGTCGGAAAAGGGCTTCGCGCACCTGCTCGAACACCTCTCCTTCCGCGGCTCGGCCAAGGTGCCCGACGGCGAATCGAAGCGCGAATGGCAGCGCCTCGGCGTCACCTTCGGCTCGGACAGCAACGCCAGCACCACGCCGGTCTCGACCACCTACAAGCTCGACCTGCCCGACGCGAAGGAGACGAGCCTCGATCGGTCGATGATGATCCTCGCCGACATGATGTCGGCGCCGAGCCTGACGCCCGAGGCGCTCAATGCCGAGCGCCCGGTGGTGCTCGCCGAGCAGCGCGAGCGGCTGCGCCCGCAGACGCGGTTCGAGGACGCGCAGCGCCAGCTGTTCTTCGCCGGCCAGCTCTTCGCCGAGCGACCGGTGATCGGCACGGTCGAGACGCTCAACGGCGCCACCGCGGAGAGCGTCCGCGCCTTCCACCAGCGCTGGTACCGGCCCGAGCGCGCCACATTGGTGATCGTCGGCGACATGGACCCGGCGCTGTTCGAAGCGCAGATCGCCAAGCATTTCGCGGCGTGGAAGGGTGTCGGTCCCAACCCCAGCACGCCCGATTTCGGCAAGCCCGACGCGTCCAAGCCGAATAGCGCTGCGATCGTCGAGCCGACGCTGCCGCCGGTCGTCTCGATGGCGGTGCTGCGCCCCTGGACGGTGTTCCAGGACACGGTGAAGTTCAACCAGGAGCGGATGGTCGATTTCGTCGCGGTGCGCATCATCAACCGCCGCCTCGAGAGCCGCGCCCGCGCCGGTTCGTCCTATATCGGCGCGAGCGCCGACCTGTCGGACGCGGTGCGCTCGGCCAATGTCACCTCGATCCAGGTACTGCCGATCGGCGAGGACTGGGAAACTGCTGTCAAGGAAGTGCGCGCGGTGATCGCCGACGCGCTGACCATCGCCCCGACTCAGGCCGAGATCGACCGCGAGGTCGCGGAGATCGACGCGCAGATGCGCAATTCGGTCGCCACCGCCCCGGTCCAGGCGGGCTCGCGCCGCGCCGACAATCTCGTCGAGGCGGTCGACATCAACGAGGTCACGACCAGCGAGCAGGAGAGCTACAACATCTTCAAGGGCGCGGTGGACGCGAAGATGTTCACCCCCGATCGCGTGCTCGCCGCGACCAAGCGGATCCTGCAGGGTGACGCGACGCGCGCGATCGTCACCACCCGCACCCCCGACGGCAACGTCCAGACCAAGCTCGCGGCCGCGCTCGAAGCCGATGTCTCCGGCCTGGCCGGCAAGCGCAACGCCGCGCGCAACGTCACCTTCGATTCGCTGCCCAAGCTCGGCGCGCCGGGCAAGGTGGTCGAGCGCGTGGTCGCCGTCGCCGACCCCAAGATCGAGCGGGTGCGCTTCGCGAACGGCGTCAACCTGATCCTGTTCCAGAACCCCGGCGAGGTCGGCCGCGCTTATGTCTCGGTCCGCTTCGGGCGCGGCATGCAGGGCATCCCGGCGGGCAAGCAGACCCCCGCCTGGGCCGCCGACATGGCGCTGGTCGCGAGCGGCATCGGCAAGCTCGGCCAAGAGGAGATCGACCAGCTCACCGGCAACCGCCAGATCGGGCTCAGCTTCGGCATCGGCGACGACGCCTTTACCTTCGCCGGCCAGACCTCGCCCGCCGACCTGCACGACCAGCTCAAGCTGATCGCGACCAAGCTCCAGTCGCCCGGCTGGGACCCCAAGCCGATCGCGCGCGCCCGCGCGGTGGCGGTGTCGGGCTATGCCGCGATGTCGTCCTCGCCCGACGCGGTGATCGGCCGCGACCTCGAGCGGCTGCTCCACGACGGCGATCCGCGCTGGGGCATGCCCGACCTCAAGGCGATCGAGGCGCTCAATGCCAACGATTTCCGCGCCTTCTGGGAGCCGTTGCTCGCGAGCGGCCCGATCGAGGTGCAGATCTTCGGCGACATCGATATCGAGAAGGCGATCGAGGCGGCGCGCGTCACCTTCGGCGCGATGAAGCCGCGCAAGCCCGCGCCGGTGATCTCGCCGAACATGCGCTTCCCGTCGCATGACGCCAAGCCGCTGGTGCTCACCCATACCGGCCAGCCCGACCAGGCCGCGGCGGCGATCGCATGGCAGGCCGGGGGCGGCGCAGACAATATCAGCGAAGGCCGCAAGCTCGAGATCCTCGCCGCGATCATGCGCGACCGCATCCTCGACCGCATCCGTTCGGCCGAGGGCGCGAGCTATTCGCCGACCGTGATCAGCCAGTGGCCGGTCGGCCAGCCCGGCGGCGGCCGCATCATGGCGATCACGCTGATCCCGCCCGACCGCACCGAGCTGTTCTTCCGCGTCGCGCGCGAGATCGCCGCCGACCTCATCGCCAAGCCGGTCGATATCGACGAGCTGCGCCGCGCACTGGTGCCGACCGCACAGATGGTCGTGCGCCGGTCGAGCGGCAATCCCTTCTGGATGCAGCAGACCGAGGGCGGCACGCTCGATCCCCGCCGCTTCGCCGCGATCAACACGATCGCGCGCGACTATGGCGGGACGACACCGGCCGAGATCCAGATGCTCGCCGCGAAATATCTCGCGCCGCAGAAGGACTGGTCGCTGGTGGTGGTGCCCGAGGCGAAGCCGGCTGCAGCGAACCAGGCCGGCGGCAGGTAGCTCCCGCCCGGCCGGCCTGACCGGAGCGGAACGTCAGTGGAGCTTGAGCCGCGGCCGGATGATCGCGTTCACCCGGCCCAGCACGATCAGCGCCGAGCCCTTGAGCCAGCCATGGATCGCGATCAGGTGCATGCGGTAGAGCGAAGTATAGACGAAGCGCGCCAGCCGCCCCTCGATCGCCATGCGCCCGCCGACCAGATTGCCCATCAGGCTTCCCACGGTCGAGAAACGGCTGAGCGACACCAGCGAGCCGTGATCGCGATAGACGAAATCGCGTAGCGGCGTTCCCGCCTGGATCGCAACCAGATTGCGGAATACCGCGGACGCCATCTGATGCGCCGATTGTGCGCGCGGCGGTACCGGCTGCGTCGCGCCGGGCAGGACGCACCAGGCGCAGTCGCCGATCGCGAAGATCCGGTCGTCGGCGATGGTCTGCAGCGTCGGGCGGACAATGAGCTGGCCGTTCGGGGCGCGCGCCAGACCGTCATCCACACTGGCGAGCGGCGCGGCCTTCACTCCGGCCGCCCACACGCGCAGGTCGGCGGGAATGCGCGTGCCCGATTTGAGCAGCATCGCATCCGCCGTCACCTCGGTCACACGCGTGTCGGTGAGCACGGTGACGCCGAGCGCCTCGAGCTCGCGATGCGCCGCCTCCGCCAGCCGCTCGGGAAGCGCGGGCAGGATGCGCGGTCCCGCCTCGATCAGCGTCACGCGCAACCTTTGCTCGTCGAACACCTCCAGCCCGTAATGCCGCAGCGCACCCGCGGCGTTGAACAGCTCGGCCGCGAGTTCGACGCCGGTGGCGCCGCCCCCGACGATCGCGATGTCGACATGCGCGTCGCTCGCCGGATCATCGACCATCGCGCGCGAGACGCGCAGGCAGTGGTTGAGCAGCTTGTTGCGGAACCGGTCGGCCTGGGGGCGTTCGTCGAGGAAGATGCAATGCTCGCGCGCGCCCGGCGTGCCGAAATCATTGCCCACCGAGCCGATCGCAAGCACCAGATAGTCGAAGCGCAGCCGGTGCCGCGCAATCAACTCGCTGCCGTCCTCGTCGAGCAGCGGCGCGATGACAATCTCGCGCGCGGCAGGATCGATCCGCTCGAGCGTGCCGTAAAAATAGCGATAGCCCCAGCGGTGGCAGTGGCTGCGATAGCCGACCTCGTCGAGATTGGCGTCGAGCGAGCCGGCCGCGACCTCGTGCAGCAGCGGCTTCCAGACATGCGTGCGGTTCTTCTCGACCAGGATGATGTCGTGGTCGCGGCGACCATAGCGCGCACCGAGCCGCCGCGCGAGCTCGAGCCCTCCCGCGCCGCCGCCGACGATCACGATCTGGGTCTTGCGTGTCGCCGTCATCGTCGCCCCCGGGGGATAGCATCGCCTCGGCCGCCCGCGCGGGCCGGGCCGGCTAGTTCTTGTAGAGCGCGTCCAGCCGCTCGCCATATACGCGCTTCAGCACATGCCGCCGGATCTTGAGGCTCGGCGTCAGCTGCTCGTTCTCGATCGAGAAGGGCTCGTCGGCGAGGATGAATCGGCGGATGCGCTCGATCACCGACAGGTCCTTGTTCACCCGCTCGACCGCGGCGCCCACCGCAGCGCGATAGTCATGGTCCTGGCGCAGCGCGGCGAGGTCGCATTTCGCGGCATTCTTCGCGCACCATTCCTGGGTCCATTCGGGATCGGGCACGATCACCGCGGTCATGTAGGGCTTGCGGTCGCCGGCGATCATCGCCTGCATGATCTCGGGCTGCAGCGTCAGCATGCCCTCGACCTTCTGCGGCGCGACATTGTCGCCCTTGTCGTTGACGATGATGTCCTTCTTGCGGTCGGTGATCCTGATCCGGCCCTTCTCGTCGATCATCCCGATGTCGCCGGTGTGCAGCCACCCGTCCTTGAGGACGCGGTCGGTCTCCTCCTGGTTGCGCCAGTAGCCGTGCATCACCAGCTCGCCGCGCACCAGGATCTCGCCATCCTCGGCGATCCTGAGCTCGACGCCTTCCAGCGGCGGGCCGACGGTGTCGTGCTTGAGCCCTACCTTGGGCCGGTTGCAGCTGATCACCGGCGCCGCCTCGGTCTGGCCATAGCCCTGCAGGAAGGTGAGCCCCAGGCTCTCGAAGAACACGCCAACCTCGGGATTGAGCGGCGCGCCGCCCGACACCATCGCCTTGATCCGCCCGCCGAAGCGCTTGGCGAGCTTGGGCTTGAGCGTCGCCTTCAGGAACAGGTTCATCGGCTGGTCCCAGATCGGCACCCCGCCCGCCGCCTTCTTGCCGCCGATCGAGACCGCGCGGTCGAGCAGGAAGTTGGCGAACTTGCCCTGCTTCTCGACCTGCTTGGTGATGCGCGTACGCAGAACCTCGAACAGGCGCGGCACCACCACCATGATCGTCGGGCGCACCTCCTCGATATTCGAGGCGAGCTTGTCGAGCCCCTCGGAGTAATAGATCTCCGCCCCCAGCGCGACGGGGAAGTGCTGACCGCCGGTATGCTCATAGGCGTGGGAGAGCGGCAGGAACGACAGGAACACCTCGTCGCCCCAGCCGAAATCCTCGCTGATCAGCGCGCAGCAGCCCTCGCAGTTCATCAGGATCGCGCCATGGTGCTGCATCACGCCGCGCGGGCTCCCGCCGGTGCCGCTGGTGTAGATGATGCAGGCAAGGTCCTCGCGCCGCGCCTTGTCGGCCTCGGCCGCCGCGACCGTCACGTCGGCGGCATTCTCGGCGATCAGCGTCTTCCAGTCATGGAACTCGATCGCGCCGGGCTGGCCAATGCGCATCTCCTCGATCCCGATAACCACATGGCTGTGGCTGCCGGTCGCCCGCAGCACCGCGGGCAGCAGCGTCCTGGCCAGCTTCCCGCTCGACACGATCGTCATCGACGCGCCCGAATTGTCGAGGATGTGCTGGTGGTCGCGCTCGGTGTTGGTGGTGTAGGTCGGCACGGTCACCCCGCCCGCCGCCATGATCGCGAGGTCGCTGATGCACCATTCGGGGCGGTTCTCGCTCACCAGCATCACCCGGTCGCCGGGCTTCAGGCCGAGCTTGCGCAGCGCCGCCGCGAGGCTCGCGACCTGCTTTGCGGTCTCGGCCCAGCTCGTGGGATGCCATTTTCCGCCCGCTTTGGCCCACAGGAACGGCGCATCGCCCTTCGCGCGCGCCCGCGCGAAGAACATCTGCACCAGATTGTCGAACCGTTCGAGCTTGCGCATCCTTGTCCCCAACTCCCCAGCCGCAGGTTCGTGCCCGCGCTTGTTTGAGCGGAGAGCCTAGCGGCCCTGCGGCCAAGCGCAATGCCGCTACGTTACAGCCGCTTGAGGATGCGCCGCACCAGGCCCGGACCTTCGTAGACCAAAGCCGAGTAGAGCTGCACCAGCGCCGCCCCCACCTCTAGCCGCGCCAGCGCCTCCTCGGGCGAGTCGATCCCGCCCACCGCGATCACCGGCAATTGCCCGCCGCTCGCCGACAGCGCCTCGGCCAGCTTGGCCCGCGCCAGCGCCTTGAGCGGCGCGCCCGAGAGCCCGCCGGTCTCCTTCGCCTGTGGCGAGCGCAGCGTGTCGAGCCGCGAGGTCGTGGTGTTGCCCACGATCAACGCGTCGATCCCGTTGTCGAGTGCGGCGCGGACCGCATCGTCCAGCCCCCTGGTGTCGAGATCGGGCGCGACCTTCAGGAACAGCGGGACTCGCCACCCCTCCGCAGTCCGCGCCGCGCTCGCCGCCGCGAGCAGGTCGTCGAGCGCCGGCCGCGATTGCAGGTCGCGCAACCCGGGCGTGTTGGGCGAGCTCACATTGATCGTCACATAATCGGCATGCCGCGCCGCCTTGCCCACGCCCAGCGCATAGTCGGCCACGCGATCGTCGCTGTCCTTGTTCGCCCCGACATTGATGCCGAGCACGCCCCCCAGCTTCCTGGCTCGCCGGGCCGCCTTCACCCGCTCCAGCGCCGCATCGATCCCGCCGTTGTTGAACCCCATGCGGTTCACGACCGCGCGGTCCTCGGCCAGCCGGAACAGCCGCGGCTTGGGGTTGCCGCCTTGCGGGCGCGGGGTCAGCGATCCGATCTCGACCGAGCCGAAGCCGAGGCCGAACAGACCGGCGATCGCCTCGCCGTCCTTGTCCATCCCCGCCGCGAGCCCCACCGGATTCGGGAATTCGAGCCCGGCGATCGTCACCGGCCGCACCCGCGGCACCGCGGCGCCGCCGCCCGCGATCGCCAGCGCGCGGATCGTCAGCCGATGCGCGCGCTCCGCATCGAGCGCGAACAGCGCCGGACGGATCAGGTCATAGGCGCTCACCGGATTTTGCCGCGTTGCAATATTTGCATGTTAAAACCTTGTAGCAATGTCGAATTTCTCCAAGACCGACTCAGCGAGCCGAGTCTAGACAATCCATGCGACCTGAGGAGCTTCAACAGGGGCTTCTGGAACTAAGCTCGGCGGGAGTCACCTCCCGTCGAGCCTTTTTCGCGATTCCTTAGGCGCTTCCCCTTCCGCCGGAACGAGCGTACCCTGCACCCACCGCAGTTGGGGAGCGTTCGATGACGGCGGTTCAACTGGAATATGCGGTCCCGGCCGAGGGCATAGCGGATCTGATCACGCTGTTCTACCATTTCCGGGCGGAGGTCCCGCTATTGGAGGACACCGAGCGCGCGGATCATGCCCAGCTCCGCTTCCGCATCTCGGAGGGCGCCGCCGAGTACCGCATGCCCGACGGCAGCACCCAGGTCGCGCCGCCAATCCACGTCATCGGGCCCACCAGCGGCGCGATGCAGGTCAAGGTCGTCGGCCCGATCCACGCCTTTGGCTGCGGGATCACCCCGGCGGGCTGGGCCGCGCTGATCGGCAACGACGCGTCGACCATGCTCAACTGCGTTCTCGATGCCCGCGACCTGTTCGGCCCCGCCGTCGACGAGACGATGGTCCGGCTCACGCAGGCCCCCGATACGCAAGCGATGGTCGCCATCGCGGAGGATCTGATCGCGAGCCTGGCGCGCGCGCATTCGCCCGATGCGGCGTTCGTGCGGCTGGTCGACGAATGGCTGGCCGCCTGCGCCTCGCCCGAGATCGATGCCCTGACCGCCGTCACCGGCCTCTCGCACCGCCAGGTCGAACGCAAGTGCAAGGCGCTCTACGGCGCCCCGCCCAAGCTGCTCGCGCGCAAGTACCGCGCGCTCAAGGCTGCGGTGGCGTTCGCCGAGCGCAAGGTGACGCTCGACGAGTTGCTCGAGCGCGGCTTCTACGACCAGTCGCATCTCATCAACGAGATGAAGCAGTTCACCGGCTGGACCCCGCGCCAGCTCCAGGAGCAGCCGACCCTGCTCGCCCAGCTCACCATCTCGCAGCGCAGCGCCCTGCAGGGCCAGGTCAATCCGCTGATCAGCGATACCTGACCCTCCCCCGCCCCAAGCAAGGCGCGGGTTGACGCGACGGGTCACCGCGCCCACATGGCCAATCGGAACGAATCATTCCGATTTGAGAACCGTTCGCAACTGCGAAGGAAGAATGCGACTTTCGGCCCAGACTGACTATGCTGTCGTGATGCTGTCCGCCGCTGCCCGCCATTGCGGCGTCAGTGGCCGGCTCAACGCGACGCTGCTCGCCGACGAGACCGGGCTTCCCCTCCCCACCGTCCAGAAGCTGGTCAGCCGCCTCTCCGCCGCCGGCCTCATCGAATCCGCGCGCGGCACCGGCGGCGGCTTCCGCCTCGCGCGGCCGCCCGCCGCGATCAGCCTCGCCGACATCGTCGAGGCGATCGAGGGGCCGATCACCCTCACCGCCTGCGTCGATCACGGCCGCCACGATTGCTGCATCGAGGCGAGCTGCCGCGTGAAGCCGCACTGGAACGCGGTCAACGGCGCGGTCCGCTCGACGCTTGCCGGCGTCACCCTCGCCACCCTCTCGACCCAGCCGGAACCCGCCTGATGGCCACCAAGAATGCCGAGGCGCTCGCCGCCGCCAACAAGAAGTACGAATGGGGCTTCGCGTCCGACGTCGAGCAGGAGTTCGCGCCCAAGGGGCTGAACGAGGATACCGTCCGCTACATCTCGGCCAAGAAGAACGAGCCCGAATGGATGCTCGAATGGCGGCTCAAGGCGTTCCGCCTGTGGCTGACGATGGCGCCGCCCGACTGGGCCAAGCTCAATATCCCGCCGATCGACTATCAGGACGCCTATTACTACGCCGAGCCCAAGGCGAAGAAGACGATCCAGTCGCTCGACGATCTCGATCCCGAGATCCGCCGCACCTATGAGAAGCTCGGCATCCCGATCGAGGAGCAGAAGGTGCTCGCCGGGGTCGAGGGCGCGCGCAAGGTCGCGGTCGACGCGGTGTTCGACAGCGTCAGCGTCGCCACCACCTTCCGCGAGGAGCTCAAGGCCGCCGGCGTCATCTTCCTCTCGATCAGCGAGGCGATCCGCGAATATCCCGAGCTGGTGAAGAAGTGGCTCGGCAAGGTCGTGCCGCAGCACGACAACTACTTCGCGACGCTCAACAGCGCGGTCTTCTCCGACGGCACCTTCGTCTATGTGCCCGAGGGCGTTCGCTGCCCGATGGAGCTGTCGACCTATTTCCGCATCAACGCCGAGAATACCGGCCAGTTCGAGCGCACGCTGATCGTCGCCGACAAGGGCGCCTATGTCAGCTACCTCGAAGGCTGCACCGCCCCGATGCGCGACGAGAACCAGCTGCACGCGGCCGTGGTCGAGCTGGTCGCGCTCGACGATGCCGAGATCAAGTACAGCACGGTCCAGAACTGGTATCCGGGCGACGAGAACGGCGTCGGCGGCATCTACAATTTCGTGACCAAGCGCGCGCTGTGCCAGGGCAGGAACTCCAAGGTCAGCTGGACCCAGGTCGAGACCGGCAGCGCGATCACCTGGAAATACCCCAGCTGCGTCCTCGCGGGCGAGAACAGCGTCGGCGAATTCTACTCGGTCGCGGTGACCAACAACCGCCAGCAGGCCGATACCGGCACCAAGATGATCCATCTCGGCAAGGGGTCGCGCTCGACGATCGTGTCGAAGGGCATCTCGGCCGGCCGCAGCGACAACACCTATCGCGGCCTCGTCCGC
Source organism: Sphingomonas sp. MS122 (assembly GCF_049532975.1). Classification (GTDB taxonomy): domain Bacteria; phylum Pseudomonadota; class Alphaproteobacteria; order Sphingomonadales; family Sphingomonadaceae; genus Sphingomonas. Next base: position 417,808 of record NZ_CP186695.1, read on the forward strand.
GTCGGCCCGACCGCGGAGAATGTCCGCAACTTCACCCAGTGCGACAGCCTGCTGCTCGGCGACCAGTGCGGCGCCCACACCGTCCCGTATATCGAGGTGCGCAACCCCTCTGCCCAGATCGAGCACGAGGCGACCACCTCGAAGATCAGCGAGGACCAGCTCTTCTACGCGATGCAGCGCGGCCTCGACCAGGAAGCCGCGGTCGCGCTGATCGTCAACGGCTTCGCCAAGGAAGTGCTTCAGCAGCTCCCGATGGAGTTCGCGGTCGAAGCGCAGAAGCTGCTGGGGATTTCGCTCGAAGGCTCGGTCGGATAATGTTCTCCGTCCACCCCTCCTTCTTCTACCGTCATGCTGAACTTGTTTCAGCGTCCATCGTGCCACCGGCGGCTCAGCCCCCTGTGGAGAAATGGACCCTGAAACAAGTTCAGGGCGACGGAGCATGTGGGGATGAGCGCCCGTGATGATCGCATCACTCGTCCTCCTTCTCGCGTCCCAGCAGGCGGCCACCACACCGCCAGCCGAGGAATATGAGGAAGTGGTGGTCACCGCGACCGCCGGCCGCGTCGCGCTCGTCTTCGACAAGGCCACCGACGGCCGCCTGATCAACTGCCGCGTATTCAAGTCGAGCGGCGTCGCCACGGTCGACGCCCGCGCCTGCACCTCGCTCCCCGATTGCGTGACCTCGACCAAGGGCCAGCAATTCTGCGGCAAGGGCAACATCGCCCTCGTCGCGGTCGAGCCCAAGGCGCAGCCCGACGAGCCCAGGCTCGGCCTCGGCGCCACGCTCAAGCCGGAAGCGCCCAAGATGCCCGCCGTCGGCCCGCTGGTGACCGGCCAGGCGGACGACGACGCCAACCGCCTCGGCAAGCTCCCGCCGCCGCCGCGCGACAACACCACCGAACCCTCGATCCGCTTCGGCGCTCCGGCGACGACGGAAGACAGGCCGCAATGAACCCCGCCGATCCTATTTCCGGAAAGCACGACCGCACATGCTCGTAATCGACAACCTCCACGCCGAAGTCGACGGCAAGCCGATTCTCAAGGGCCTCTCGCTCAGCGTGAACGCGGGCGAGGTGCACGCGATCATGGGCCCCAACGGCGCGGGCAAGTCGACGCTCGGCTATGTCCTGGGCGGCCGCCCCGGCTATGAGGTGACCCAGGGTAGCGTGACCTTCGACGGCCCAGAAAACCAAAAGCTGGACCTGCTCGAGCTCGAGCCGCACGCGCGCGCCGCCGCGGGCCTGTTCCTCGGCTTCCAGTATCCGGTCGAGATTCCCGGTGTCTCCAACGTCCAGTTCCTGCGCGAGAGCCTCAACAGCCAGCGCCGCGCGCGCGGCGAGGCGCCGCTGTCGGGCGGCGACTTCCTCAAGCTCGCCCGCGCCCAGGCCGGCGCGCTCGAGATGGACGCCGAGATGCTCAAGCGCCCGGTCAATGTCGGCTTCTCGGGCGGCGAGAAGAAGCGCAACGAGATGGTCCAGATGGGGATCCTCGACCCCAAGTTCGCGGTGCTCGACGAGACCGACTCCGGCCTCGACATCGACGCGCTGCGCATCGTCGGCGACGGGATCAACCGCATCATGCGCGCGCCCGGCAAGGCAGTGCTGCTGATCACCCACTACCAGCGGCTGCTCGACTATGTGAAGCCCGACCAGGTCCATGTCCTCGCCGATGGGCGCATCGTCCGCTCGGGCGGCCCGGAACTCGCGCACGAGCTCGAGGCGCAGGGCTATGCGCAGGTGGCGGCCTGAGGCGATGCGCACGCTCACCCTGCCCTCCCCGCGCGAGGAAGCGTGGCGCTGGAGCGACCTCGACACGCTCCGCGCCGCCGCCGACACCGCGCCCGAAGCGACCGGAATCGATCCCGCCGCGCTGTTCCTCGACATACCGGGCCCGCGCCTGCTGTTCGTCGATGGCGCGTTCGAGCCCGCGCATTCGCGTCCCGGTCCGGTCCAGCTCACGCGCCTCGAAATGACCGGCGACCACCCGCTCGGCCAGCTCGCGCAGGGCGAGGGCTGGGTGCTGCGCCTCGACGCGCAGGCCGCGACCGACCCGGTCCAGATCGTCCATCTCGGCACCGGCGGCGAGAGCCATCTGCCCGCGCGCATCGACATGGCCGACGACGCGGTCGCGACCGTGGTGGAGACCTATGCCGGCCGCGGCTGGGCCAACCGCCTGGTCCATGCCTCGCTCGGCAAGGGCGCCCGCCTGATGCGCGCGGTCCGCCTGCTGCAGGATGAGGGCTTCGTCTCGCTCCGCGACGAGGCCCGCATCGGCGAGGCCGCGAGCTACGTGTCCACCTTCCTCGGTGCCGGCGGCCAGAAAGGACAATGCGGCAGCCGCATCGACGGCGCGCTCACCCTCGACGGCCCCGGCGCTTATGCCGAGATGGGCGGCGCGCTCCTCACCCGCGCCGAGCAGAAGCAGGAAGCCGCGGTCGTCCTGCGTCACGCCGAGCCCGAGGGCACCAGCCGCCAGGTCTGGCGCGCGGTCGCCGCCGACGCCTCGACCGCCAGCCTCGCCGCCCGCGCCGAGGTCGCCCGTCACGCGCAGAAGACCGATGGCGAGCAGTCGCTGCGCGGCCTGCTCCTGAAGCGCACCGCGACGGTGAACCTCAAGCCCGAGCTCGAGATCTTCGCCGACGACGTGAAATGTGCCCACGGCGCCACCGTTGGCGAGCTCGACGCCAGGGCGCTGTTCTACATGCAGTCGCGCGGCATCGACGAGGCGCGCGCCAAGGCGCTGCTCACGCACGCCTTCGTCGCCGACGCGCTCGATCGCATCGGCGACGAGGCGGTGCGCACGGCGTTCGCGGCCGATGCGGAGCAATGGCTGGAGGCTGCGCTGTGAGTTCGGAAAATCATATCCTCCCCGGCACGGAGAGGGGGACCGCTGCCGAAGGCAGTGGTGGAGGGGGCTCGCCACGCAGCGAGTCGCCCGTGGAAGCCCCCCTCCACCAGCCCGCGGCTGGCCCCCCTCCCCGTGCCGGGGAGGATAGGCAGACTCGACCCCTCGACGTGCTCGCCGACTTCCCCGCGATCCCCGCCGGCTGGGCCTATCTCGACACCGCCGCGACCTCGCAGAAGCCGCAGCCGGTGATCGACGCGATCACCCGCGCCTATGACACCACCTATGCGACGGTGCATCGCGGCGTGTACCAGCGCTCGGCCGACATGACCCTCGCCTACGAAGCCGCACGCCGCCGCGTCGCGCGCTTCATCGGCGGGCAGGAGAACGAAATCGTCTTCGTGCGCGGCGCCACCGAAGGCATCAACCTCGTCGCGCAATGCTGGGCGGGCACGCAGCTCCAGCCCGGCGACCGCATCCTGCTCAGCCAGCTCGAGCATCACTCGAACATCGTGCCCTGGCAGATGGTCGCCGAGCGCACCGGTGCCGCGATCGACGTGATCCCGCTGACCGAGGACCACCGCATCGATCTCGACGCGATGGAGCGGATGCTGACCCCACAGCACAAGCTGGTCGCGCTCGCCCATGTCTCGAACGTGCTCGGCTCGGTGCTCGACGCCAAGCGCGCCGCCGCGCTCGCCCATGCCGTCGGCGCCAAGCTGCTGCTCGACGGCTGCCAGGCGGTGCCGCGCCTGCCCGTGAACGTCGCCCAGCTCGACTGCGACTTCTACGTCTTCTCGGGCCACAAGCTCTATGGTCCGACCGGGATCGGCGTGCTGTGGGGCCGCTACGAGCTGCTCGACGCGATGCCCCCCTATCAGGGCGGCGGCTCGATGATCGACCGCGTGACCTTCGCCAGGACGACCTACGCCCCCCCGCCCGGGCGATTCGAGGCGGGCACGCCGCACATCGTCGGTGTCGTCGGCCTCCACGCCGCGATCGACTATGTCGATCGCATCGGCCTCGACCGCATCCATGCGCACGAGACCGCCTTGGTCGCCCGCACGCGTGAGGCGCTGGCCGGGCTCAACAGCGTCCGCATCTTCGGCCCCGCCGACAGCGCCGGCATCGTCAGCTTCGAGGTCGAGGGGGTGCATCCGCACGACGTCGCCACCATATTGGACGAAGCCGATGTCGCGATCCGCGCGGGCCATCACTGCGCGCAGCCGCTGATGGACGTGCTGGGCGTGACGGCCACTGCCCGCGCCAGCTTCGGCGTCTACAATGGCGCGGCGGACATCGAAGCATTGGTCAAGGGTATCGAGCGAGTGAGTCGGATTTTTGGATAGGGATTTTCGGGTGAACGAGGCAGGCAAGATCGAGGTCGAGGAAGTGTCCGCGGTGACGCCGCCGCCCCGTGCGCGCGTCGAGGACGCCGAAACCCCGCGCGACACGTTCGAGCGCAAGCGCGACTATCTCGACGGCTTCCTCTCGCAGAAGCCGTCCGATCTTCCCGCCGGCGAGCCCGGCGGCGCGACCTATGACGCGATCATCGACGCGCTCAAGGAGATCTACGATCCCGAGATCCCGGTGAACATCTACGACCTCGGCTTGATCTACAATGTCGAGGTGACCACCGACGGCCATGCCGTGGTGACGATGACGCTCACCACCCCGCACTGCCCCGTCGCCGAATCGATGCCGGGCGAGGTCGAACTGCGCGTCGGCGCGGTCCCGGGCGTCGGCCATGCCGAGGTCAACCTCGTCTGGGACCCGCCCTGGGACCCGCAGAAGATGAGCGACGAGGCCCGGCTCGAACTGGGGATGCTATGATGACCGACGTCAAGACCCGCGCCCGTCCCGCCGCGATCCTGCTGACCCCTGCTGCCGAAACGCGTATCGCCGACCTCATGTCGCGCGCGCCCGAGGGCGCGATCGGCGTCAAGCTCTCGACCCCGCGCCGCGGCTGCTCGGGACTCGCCTATTCGGTCGATTACGTCACCGCCGCGAACCCGATGGACGAGCGCATCGACACGCCCGGCGGCACGCTGTTCGTCGATGGCGGCTCGGTGCTCTACCTGATCGGCTCGACGATGGACTGGGTCGAGGACGACTTCACCGCCGGCTTCGTCTTCAACAACCCCAATGCCAAGGGCGCATGCGGCTGCGGCGAGAGCTTCACTGTCTGACGAAGCCCCAAAGTCCAAGGCAGCAAAAAACGCGGCCATCACCGCCGCGGTGCTGCTCGCGCCCGGCGGCTTCATCCTCGGCGGGCTGCTGGTCGCGCGTGCGCTGAAGAAGCGCCGCGCGGCGAAAGATGCGGCCCCGTAAATCCTCCCCGCCAGGGGGAGGATTGGAAGCTCCCTTTCCTCTTGCAATGTTGGAATTCGCCTGCTGCACTTCGGCTGGCGGGCCCATGTCCCGGCCGCCCTTTGGACCGTGGATCACCCGCCGTGCGAACCCGTCGAATCTGTCAACTTCGTCAACTCCGCGGGCGCTCGCGATAGTGTAAAGCTAGTGTAAAGTTTCAGCCCGCGGACGCCTTGATCGCTTCCCCTGGCCCCGCCGCCGGGCCCAAAATACGATATGCGATAGCCCAGCCCGAAAGGGGAGGATTGAGGTCGGCGCTCCATCCGGAGCCTATACCGCGAACAGCTGTCCGATATCCTTGAATGCCTTGAACTCCAGCGCATTGCCCGCCGGGTCGAAGAAGAACATCGTCGCCTGCTCTCCCGGCTTGCCGGCAAAGCGCACATGCGGCTCGATCACGAACTCGGTGCCCGCCCCGCGCAGCCTGTCGGCGAGCGCGTGCCACGCGTCCCAATCGAGCACCAGCCCGAAATGCGGCACCGGCACCGCATCGCCATCCACAGCATTCCGCGTCCGCACTCCGGCGCCCTCGCCTTTATGCAGCACCAGCTGGTGGCCGTGGAAATCGAAGTCGATCCAGTGCCCCGGATCCTCGCGCCCCTGCGGACAGCCAAGCAGCTCGCCATAGAATGCGCGGCCCGCTTCCAGATCATCGACGGGAATCGCGAGGTGGAACAGCGGCACCGTCATCACATCCATCCTTCCAGCACCTGATCGGGCGGACGGTGGCCGTCGGCCCAGAAACGGATATTGGCGATCACCTTCTCGCCGGTCGCCTGGCGTCCCTCATAGGTCGCCGAGCCCATGTGCGGGGTCATCACGACATTGGGCAAGGCGAGCAGCCGCGGGTCGATCTGCGGCTCGAACCGCCAGACGTCGAGCCCCGCCCCAGCCAGCCGCCCCGCCTCCAGCGCGTCGACCATCGCCTCCTCGTCGACGATCCCGCCGCGCGAGGCGTTGATGAGATAGACCTGCGGCCCGAGCAGCCCGATCCGCCGCGCGTCGATCAGGTCGCGGCTCTCGTCGTTGAGCGGGGTATGGATCGTCAATATGTCGATCTCGCGGAGCATCGCGTCGAGATCGCCATGCCAGGTCGCGCCCAGCTCGGCCTCGACCACCTCGGGCAGCCGGTGACGGTTGTGATAGTGGATCGAGAGGCCGAACGCCCGCGCGCGCCGCGCAACCGCCTGGCCGATCCGCCCCATGCCGACGATGCCGAGCTTCTTGCCGCCGATGCGGTGCCCCAGCATCCCGCCCGGCGACCAGCCCTTCCACTGGCCAGAGCGCACCAATTTCTCGCCCTCGGCCAGCCGCCGCGGCACCGCGATGATCAGCGCCATCACCATGTCGGCGGTATCCTCGGTCAGCACGCCAGGGGTGTTGGTGACGACGATCCCGCGCGCCCGCGCCGCCTTGAGGTCGATATGGTTCACGCCCGCACCGAAATTGGCGATCAGCTTCAGTCGCTCGCCCGCGTGCGCGATCAGCTCGGCGTCGATCGCGTCGGTCACGGTCGGCACCAGCACGTCGCAGTCCGCCAGCGCCGCCTTCAGCGCCGCGCGGTCCATCGCCGCGTCCGACTGGTTGAGCTGCGTATCGAACAGCTCGCCCATCCGCGCCGCGATTGCATCGGGCAGTTCGCGGGTGACGATCACCCGGGGCCGGGCGGGTCGGGGCGGCTGTGCCATGAAGGATCGCTTGGCCCGCCGGCAAGCGCCAGTCAACGGTTGATGCGGCCCACCCGTGCGCCCTAGAGTGACGTCACGGATTCATCGGGGGAAATGATGCGGTTGCGGACGGTGCTCGGAATGGTGGTCGCGATGGCGCTCGGCGTCGGCGCGATGGCCGAGGCATGGGCCCAGCAGCGCAAGCCGCCCTATTTCGCCTCGATCAGTGCGAGCAAGGCCTATATGCGCACCGGCCCGGGCCGCAATTACCCCGCCAGCTGGCTCTACCAGCGCGCCGATCTGCCGGTGAAGGTGGTCGAGATCTATAACGACTGGCGCAAGGTCGAGGATCCCGACGGCACGCAGGGTTGGGTGCAGGTCGCCCTGCTCTCCAGCCAGCGTACCGCGATCGTGGTCGGCGCGGTGGTCGAGATGCGCGACGATCCGCGCTTCAACGCCCGCATCAACTGGCGCGCCGCGCCCGGCGTGGTCGGCCGCATCAGCAAGTGTCAGCGCGGCTGGTGCTGGTTCGACGTCAAGGGCCGCGGCGGCTATGTCGAGCAGAACCGCATCTGGGGCACCGATCCGGGCGAAGAGGTGCCCTGAGCCCGCCGCACGCTCATTTACTCCGACAAAACTTGCGGCTATGCGCCCATGCAGCTAGCCTGATCCGCGCGATCATGCGCAACGGGAGCAGGATGCAGATGGTCGACCGTTGGACTCGGCGGGGCGCGCTCGGCGCCGGTGCCGCGCTGGGCTTCGTGCCGGCGGCCGCGCGGGGTGCGGCGGCGCAAGCGGCTCATGCCGAACCGTTCCCGCTTCGCCAGGTCCGCCTCAAGCCCTCGATCTTCCTGACCGCGGTCGAAGCGAACCAGCGCTATCTTCTGTCGCTCGACGCCGATCGCTTCCTGCACAATTTCCGGGCGGGGGCGGGATTGCCTCCCAAGGGGGCGGTCTATGGCGGATGGGAATCGCGCGGCATCGCGGGCCATTCGCTCGGCCATTATCTCAGCGCGCTCGCGCTCACTCATGCCCAGACCGGCGACGCGCGCTTCCGCGATCGCGCCGCCTATATCCTCGCCGAGCTGGGCGCGGTCCAGGCGCGGCAGGGCGACGGCTATGCCGGCGGCACGACCGTGGAGCGCGACGGCAAGGCGATCGACGGCAAGATCGTCTATGAGGAGCTACGCCGCGGCGAGATCCGCTCGACCGGCTTCGCGCTGAACGACGGCTGGGTTCCGCTCTACACCTATCACAAGGTGCTCGCCGGGGCGCTCGACGCACATCTGCACGCCGGGCTCGACGAAGGATTGCAGGTTGCAATCGGGCTCGGCGGCTATCTCGGCAAGATCGTCGAAGGGCTGGACGACGCACAGCTCCAGACGATCCTCGCCACCGAGCATGGCGGCCTCGTCGAATGCTATGCCGAGCTCTACCGGCGCACCACCCGCCGCCGCTGGCTGGGCCTGGCGGAACGATTGCGGCACCGCGCGATCGTCGATCCGCTGGAGGCGGGTCGCGACGAGCTCGCCGGCAAGCACGCCAACACCCAGATACCCAAGCTCGTCGGCGAGGCGCGGCTGCACGAGCTGACCGGCGCGACCGCCCCCGGACGCGCCGCGCGCTTCTTCTGGGATACCGTCACGCGCGATCACAGCTACGTCATCGGCGGCAATTCGGATCACGAGCATTTCGGGCCGCCGCGCAAGCTCGCCGGCCGGCTCGACCAGCAGACCTGCGAGGCGTGCAACAGCTACAACATGCTGCGGCTTACCCGACACCTCTATGGCTGGAACGGCGACGCGACCTATTTCGACTTCTATGAGCGCACCCATCTCAACCACATCATGAGCCAGCAGGACCCGGCGACGGGGATGTTCACCTATTTCACCGCGCTGGCGCCGGGGATGGGGCGGGTCCATTCCAGCCCGACCGAGGATTTCTGGTGCTGCGTCGGCTCGGGCATGGAGAGCCACGCCAAGCATGGCGAGAGCATCTACTGGAAACGCGGCGGGGCGGTCGCGATCAACCTCTATTACGCCTCGACGCTGCGGGCGCCGGAGGCGCATCTCGACATCGACACCGCCTTCCCGCTGGGCGACGAAGTGCGGATCACCGTCGCAAAGCCGCCGGCCCGGCTCGCGCTGCGCGTGCCCGGCTGGTGCCGTGCGCCGCGCTGCCGCGTGAACGGACGTGCGGCGGGGGTGCGCGAGGACGGTTATCTGATGCTCGCCGGCCTCGCGGCCGGCGACCGCATCGAGCTGTCGCTGCCGATGCCGCTGCGGGTCGAAGCAATGCCCGACGACGCGAACCTCGTGGCCTTCCTCAGCGGCCCGCTGGTCCTTGCCGGCGATCTCGGGCCAGCCGGCGCGTCGTGGGAGGGCATGGAGCCGGCGCTGGTCACCGATCGCCCCCAGCCCGATCTGGTTCGCGACGGTGGCCTGCACAGCTACCGGCTGGGCAGCCAGGGCCGGCCCGGCGATCTCGCCCTCGTGCCGTTCTTCGCGCAGCACCGCAACCGCACCGCGGTCTATTTCCGCCGTTTCGGCACTGCCGAATGGCCCGCGCAGGCCGTCGCCTGGGAACGGGCCGCGCGCGAACGCGCCGATCTCGCGGCGCGCACGGTCGATCTCATCCGGCTGGGCGAGCAGCAGCCCGAAGTCGACCATGGCTTCGCCGACAGCGGCGCATCGGCGACCGTGCCCCACATCACCGAGCGCCACCGGCGGGTGAACAGGGGCTGGTTCGAGTTCGACCTCGCAACCGCGCCGGGGCCGCTCGCGCTCCAGGTCGTCTATGGCGGACGTCAGCGCGACAAGGATTTCCGGATCCTGGTCGATGGCCAGCTGCTCGCGCAGGAGCGGTTGCCCGGTGCGCCGACCGTCGCGCGCAACCTTCGGACCTATCCGCTGCCCGTGGACCTCGCGCGCGGCAAGCCGAAGCTGCGCATACGGTTCGAGACCGATGCCAGCGATCAGGCCGAAGTCTACAGCGTCCGCCTGCTGCGGACCTAGTTCAGCAGCTCCACCGCCATCGCGGTCGCCTCGCCGCCGCCGATGCACAGCGAAGCGAGGCCGCGCTTCTGCCCGCTGTTCTGCAGCGCCGCGAGCAGCGTCGCGAGGATCCGTGCCCCGCTCGCCCCGATCGGATGCCCCAGCGCGCATGCCCCGCCATTGACGTTGAGCACCTCGTGCGAGATCGACAGGTCCCGCATCGCGATCATCGCGACCGCGGCGAACGCCTCGTTGACCTCGAACAGGTCGACGTCGCCGATGGTCCAGCCGGCCTTGTCGAGCGCCTTCTGCATCGCGAACACCGGCGCGGTGGTGAAGCGCGCGGGGAGATGCGCGTGCGCCGCGTGCGAGACGATCCGGGCGACCGGGTCGAGGCCGAGCTTCTCGGCGACCGAAAGCCGCGTCAGCACCAGCGCCGCCGCACCATCGGAGATCGACGAGGCGTTGGCCGCGGTGATCGTGCCGTCCTTGGCGAAGGCGGGCTTGAGCGTCGGGATCTTGGCGGGATCGCCCTTGGCCGGCTGCTCGTCCTTGTCCACCACGACCACGCCCTTGCGGGTCTTGATCTCGACCGGGACGATCTCGCGATCGAACCCGCCCGACCGCTGCGCCTTTTGCGCGCGGGTGAGGCTGGCGATCGCGAATTCGTCCTGCGCCTCGCGCGTGAACTGGTACTCGGTCGCGATCTCCTCGGCGAAGGTGCCCATCGCCCGGCCCGGCTCGTACGCATCCTCGAGCCCGTCGAGGAACATATGGTCGAACAGCCGGTCATGCCCGATCCGCGCCCCGCTGCGATGGCGCAGCGAGAGGTACGGCGCATTGGTCATGCTCTCGAGCCCGCCCGCGACGAGCAGCTCGACCGATCCCGCGGCCAGCGCTTCGGCGCCCATGATCGCGGCCTGCATGCCCGACCCGCACATCTTGTTTACCGTGGTTGCTTCGACATGGTCGGGCAGCCCGGCCTTGCGCGCCGCCTGCCGCGCCGGTGCCTGGCCGAGTCCGGCGGGCAGCACGCAGCCCATATAGATGCGCTCGACCGCCTCACCCTTGAGGCCGGCGCGCTCGACCGCCGCACCGACCGCCGCGGCGCCGAGCTCGGTCGCGGTCGCATCGGCGAGCGCGCCCTGCATGCTCCCCATCGGGGTGCGGGCGTAGGAGACGATGACGACGGGATCGGTGGACATGAAAGCCTCTCCGCGAGTTTGACGTTGGCCGCGATCTAGGCGCGGGATATCGCAAATGCAAAAAGGAGGCGACATGCCGCTACTCGACATCCTCAGTTGGTTCGCCTCGATCAGCGGCATCATCGCCGCATTCATGGTCGCGCTCGACAACGGGCGCCGCGTCACCGGCTGGGGCTTCGCGCTGTTCGTGCTCTCCAGCATCGCGTGGATTGGCGGCGCGCTGATGAGCGACGACGAGCCGTTGCTGTCGCAGAACCTCGTCATGTTCGGCATCAACATCTTCGGCGTCTATCGCTACCTCATCCGCAAGAAGACGCCCGCCAATGCCTGACTGGGCCTGGCCGATCGCCCTCGCCGTCCTCGGCCTGATCTTCGGCAGCTTCATCGCCACCGTCGCATTGCGCTGGCCCGAGGGGCGCAGCGCGATGCGCGGGCGATCCGAGTGCGATTCGTGCCACAAGGCGCTGCGCGCGCACGAACTGGTCCCGCTGCTCAGCTATGCATTTCAGCACGGCCGCTGCCGGGCGTGCGGCGCGGCGATCCATCCCGGGCACATCGCCGTCGAGGCCGCGGGGATGCTCGTCGGCGTGGCGGCGGGGCTGGTCGCACCGGGCTGGGAAGGCGTCGCGGGCGCGGTGTTCGGCTGGCTGCTGCTCGCGCTCGCCGCGCTCGACCTCGCCGCCTTCTGGCTGCCCAACGCGCTCACCGGCCTGCTCGCGCTCGCGGGAATCGTCGACGGCCTGTTCTTCGATCCCGGCTGGCTCGATCGGATCGTCGGCGGCGCGATCGGCTTCGGGCTGCTCTACCTCGTCGCCTTCACTTATCGCCATGTCCGCGGGCGCGAGGGGCTGGGCGGCGGCGATCCCAAGATGTTCGGCGGCATCGGCCTGTGGCTGGGCGCGTCGATGCTCGCCCCGGTGCTGCTCGCCGCCAGCGTCACCGGCCTCGCGGTCGCGCTGGCGGCACGCATTTCCGGGCGCGAAATGGGGATGACGAGCCGCCTCCCGCTCGGCACATTGCTCGCGATCGCCGCCTTCCCGGCGTGGCTCTATCAGGTGGGACTATGAGCGAGATGCGCGAGATCCTCGACCGCCAGCGCGCGGCGTTCATGGCCGAGCTGCCCGTCCCGATCGAGGTGCGCAAGGACCGCCTCCGCCGCGCCGCGGCGATGGTCAAGGACAATGCCGCGCGCTTCTGTGACGCATTGAGCGAGGATTTCGGCCATCGCAGCCCGCGCCAGTCGATGATCACCGACATCGTCGCCTCGGTCTCCCCGCTCCGCCATGCCGAGAAGATGGTCGGCCGCTGGGCCAAGGGCGAGCGCAAGCCGGTGCTATTCCCGCTCGGCTTGCTCGGCGCGCGCGCCTGGGTCGAACATCAGCCCAAGGGCGTGGTCGGGATCATCTCGCCGTGGAACTTCCCGGTGAACCTCGTCATGTCCCCGCTCGCCGGGGTCTTCGCCGCGGGCAATCGCGCGATGGTCAAGACCAGCGAGTTTACCCCCGCCACCGCGGCGCTGTTCGAGGAACTCTGCCCCCGCTATTTCGACCCGGTCGAGCTCGCCTTCGTCAGCGGCGGTCCGGACGTCGGCCAAGCCTTCTCCGCTCTCCCCTTCGACCATCTCCTCTTCACCGGCGCCACCGGCATCGGCCGCCACATCCTCCACGCCGCCGCCGACAACCTGACGCCCGTCACGCTCGAGCTCGGCGGCAAGTCGCCCGCGATCCTCGGCCGTTCGGCCGACCTCGCCCAGGCGACCGAGCGGGTGGCGATGGGCAAGATGCTCAATGCCGGCCAGATCTGCGTCGCGCCCGACTATCTGATGGTGCCCGCCGAGCAGGAGGCGGCGGCGGTCGACGGCCTCGTCCGTGCCGCGTCGGCGATGTATCCCAGCCTGATCGCCAATCCCGACTATACCGCGATCATCAACGACCGCCATTTCGCGCGTCTCACCGCCGCGATCGACGACGCCCGCGCCAAGGGTGCCGAAGTCATCGCCGTCAACCCCGCGAACGAGGACTTCGCGACCTCCAACGCGCGGAAACTCCCGCTCCACATCATCCGCAACCCGACCGACGAGATGAAGGTGATGCAGGAGGAGATTTTCGGCCCGGTGCTGCCCGTCCGGACCTATGACAACATCGACGGCGCGATCGCCGAGGTGAACCGCCGCGACCGCCCGCTCGCGCTCTATTATTTCGGATCGGACGCCGCCGAGCGCCGCCGCGTGCTCGATCGCACCATCTCGGGCGGGGTCAGCCTCGACGACACGATCTTCCACGTCTCGATGGAGGAGCTGCCGTTCGGCGGCATCGGCCCCTCGGGCATGGGCGCTTATCACGGCGAGCCCGGCTTCCGCACCTTCAGCCATGCGAAGGCCGTGTTCAAGCAATCGAAGCTCGACGTGGCGAAGCTCGGCGGCCTCAAGCCACCCTACGGCAAGGTCACCGACGCCGCGATCAAGCGCCAGCTCGGCTAGAGCCCGCGCAGCCACTCCGCGATCATCGCCCGCCCCGCCGCTACCGCGTCCGCGCCCAGCCGGTCGTGCTGGCCGCGCAGCTCGTCGATCGTCAGCCCGGCCTGCCCGACATAATCGTCGGCGCCGTCGAGCCATTCCTCGAAGCGCGGATCCTCGCCCATCTCGGCATGGAACTGCAGCGCGAGCAGCTGTGGCCCGCGCCGGAACGCCTGGTGCGCATAGCTGCCGGTCGAGGCGAGCAGTTCGGTCCCCTCGGGCAGCGGGAAGGTATCGCCGTGCCAGTGCAGCATCGGCACCTGGGCGACATGCCGCAGCGGCGACTCCGCCCCCGCAGCATTCAGCGTCACCGGCGCGAATCCCACTTCCTTGGTCGGCCCGGGATGCACCTTCGCCCCCATCGCCGCCGCGATCATCTGCGCGCCGAGGCACACGCCAAGCGTCGGCAGCCCGAGCGAGATGCGGCTCGCCAAGCGGTCGACCTCGCAGTCGATCCACGGATGTGCGTCGCGCTCGTAGACGCCCATCGGCCCGCCCATCAGGATGAGCAGGTCGGGCGTGTTGAAGTTGACGCGCGCGAACTCGGGATCGGTCACGTCGATCCGGTCGAGCGCATAGCCCGCCTCCTCCACCGGCTGGCGGAATCCGGCGATACCCTCATAGGGCGTGTGGCGGATGATGAGTCCCTTCTTCATGCCGCTTGGCTAGCGGCGCGCGGGCGGCAATCCAAGCCAGACCGGCTTTACCCGCGCGAAGCCCTGCTCAGGCGATGCCCCAGCGGAACCGCCCGGTCAGCGGGTGCGCGGCCAGCGCGTCCTCCTCGCGCGCGCCGGCACCGATATTGTGGATCACCAGCCAGCCATTCGGCCCACGCCGGTCGGAGACGATGCCGATATGCGGTAGCCGCCCGCCGATCAGGCTGGTGAAGATGTCGCCCGGCTGCCAGCCGCCCGCGCCTTCGGGAACCGGCAGCGCCGCGCCTCGGCGGCGGAAATAGGTGGCGAGGTTGGGCACGCGGCGGTGATCGATGTTGCGATCAGGGGCGCGCAGCCCCCAGCTGCGCGGATAGGCGGCGAAATGCGCGCGCATGTCGGCATTGAGCAGCGCCTGGAGGTCGAGCGCCAGGGCGTCGCGATAGGCGCGAACCAGCACGTCGGTACACACGCCCTTCACCCGCGGCACGTCGCCATTGGGAAAGGGCAACCGCGTATAGGCCGGGTCGTAGTGCAGCGTCACGCCGACCTGACGCCGCGCCGCGGCGATCAGCGCCTTCGCGCTGCCGACCGGCATCGCCCCGGCGGGCAAGACGAAACCGGCCGCCCCGCATGCCATGCCGGTGAGCATCGCGCGGCGCGTCACGGCCATTGGGGTCAGTCTCCGGTGAGGATGCGGTCGACGAGTTGCTTCACCGTCGGCACGAACCCGTTCGAGTAGAAGGGGTCGCGCTTGAAATTATACGCGGCGTGCCCCGCGAACATCAGGTTCCGGTCGGTGTCGCCGCCATGAGCGATGTCCTGCAGCGTCTTCTGGATGCAGAAGCTGCGCGGATCGGCGAGGCGACCGGTCGAGTTGGTCTCGGTGTCTGCCCAGCTCGAGAAGCTGCACTGGCTCAAGCAGCCCATGCAGTCGGCTTGATCCTTGCGGATCACCTGGCGCTCGTCGGTGTTGACGAAGATCAGCGTGTTGTCGGGCGTCTTGAGCGCCTCGGTATAGCCGAGCCCGACCCATTCGCGCGCGCGCAGCAGGTCGTTGCGCGTCACCCAGAAATTCTTGCTCTTGACCCCCGCGTCGAGCTGGAAGGTGTGGTCGCCCGCCTCCTCGGTCGAATAGGGGATCTGGCGCTCCGAGCGCGCCTCGAGATTGCGCAGGAACGGGTTGCGCACCGCCGAGGAATAGAAGCCGGTCGGCGAGAAGCGATGGAGCAGCACGTCGCCCTCCTCGATCTCCATCAGCTTGGCCTTCCACCCCTCGGGGATCGGGCTCTCCTTCGTCAACAGCGGGCGCGTGCCGAACTGGAAGGCGATCGTGCCGAGTTCGGGATTGTCGATCCAGTCGTTCCAGTCGCGCAGATACCAGACGCCGCCAGCCATCACGATCGGCACATCGTCCGAAATGCCGCCCTCGCGCATCACCGCGCGCAGCTCCTTCACGCGAGGGTACGGGTCCTGCGGTGCGCGCGGATCCTCGGCGTTGGACAGGCCGTTGTGCCCGCCCGCCAGCCACGGATCCTCATAGACCACCGCCGCCAGCCACTCGCTCGCCTTCGAATAGGCGCGCTTCCACAGCGCGCGGAAGGCACGGCCCGAGCTGACGATCGGGAGATAGTTGACGCCATAGGACGCCGCGATCTCGCTGAGCTTGTAGGGCATGCCGGCGCCGCAGGTCACGCCCGCGACCATGCCGCGCGTGCGCTCGAGCACGCCGTGCAGCACGCGCTGCGCGCCGCCCATCTCCCACAGAACGTTGATGTTGATCGCGCCCTTGCCGCCGGCGATCTCGAACGCGCGCTTGACCTGCTGCACCGCGCCTTCGATCGCGTAGGCGATCAGCTCCTCGTGCCGCTCGCGCCGGGTCAGCGCCTTGTAGACTTGCGGAATGATCTTGCCCTCGGCGTCATAGCTGTCGGCATTGACCGCGCTCACCGTGCCGATCCCGCCCGCCGCCGCCCAGGCCCCGGCCGAAGCGTGATTGGTCGCCGCGACCCCCTTGCCGCCCTCCACCAGAGGCCAGACTTCCTGGCCATTATAGATGATCGGCTTCAAACCCTTGAACAACGACGTCCCTCCGAAAAAATTCGCGCGACTCTAGCCGCGATCACCCCTGTTAGCGAGGGGAATCAACCCAGTGCGCCAGGGCGCTTCACGGCGTCCGCGTAAAGCGCGGCATAGGCGGCGATCATTGCCTTCTCGTCGAACAACGCACGGGCGCGCGCCTGGTTCGCCTTGCCGACCGCGGCGCGCGCATCGGGATGCGCCGCCAGCGTCTCGATCCGGTCGCGCAGATGCACCGGATTCCAGTCCTCGGAGATCGCCGGCAAATTCTCCGGCGCGATCATCTGCGCGACGTCGCCGACCGGGGTCGAGGCGATCGGCAGCCCCGCCGCCATCGCCTCCATCACCGCGATCGGCTGCTGCTCGCTCTTCGAGGAGAGCGCGAAGATGTCGAACAGCCCCATATAGCGGTGCGGATCGGGCAGGAAGCCGGGCAGCAGCACGGTCTTCTCCATCCCCATATTGTCGATCGTGTCCTGGATCGCCTCGCGCTCGGGGCCCTCGCCGACGATCACCAGCTGCGCACGGCTCCTCATGCCCCCCATCGCGCGCACCAGCATCGTCAGGTCCTTGACCTCGCGCAGCCCTGCGAGCGTGCCGACCACGACATGCCCGGGCAGCCGCTTGAAGCCAGGGATCGCCCGCGCGTCGGGCTTCCTCGCATAGGCGGCGACATCGATCCCGTTGGAGATCCTGTGGATGCGCTCTCGCGGCTGCTTCCACGCCTTGACCGCGACGCGCTCGAGCAGATGCGAGGGCACGACCAGCGCATGCGCCGCGCCGAGCGCGATGCGCCGGTACATGTTGCGCACCGGATTGAGCCGCGTCGCCTCGTCGGCGTTGAACCCGTCCTCGTGATGGATCACCGGCGGCAAATTCTTGGCGAACACGCGCTTCGCCATCACCCCGTCGATCGCGCCCCAATTATAGGTGAGCACGAGGTCGAACTTCGCCATGAACTTGGCGATAGCCTCGTAGCGCGCGACCGACGGCTTGCCGGTCAGCGGCGGCGGGTTCTGCGCGATCTCGTAGCGGACGCCCTTGGCGATCGCGTCGCGCGCGCCGTACGCGCCCTCGACCCCGGAGACGATAACGTGGCTCGCGCGGTCGCCGAATGCGTTCATCAGCCGGACGGCGCGGGCTTCCTTGCCGCCCAGGTCGAAGCTCGAATGGAGATGGAGGATACGGATGGCCATGCTGGGCGGGCTGCTTAACGCCCAAATCGCCGCCGCGCGAAAAAATTCTGCGGAGCGTGTCGATTCCGGCCTGTCTCACCCGTCGTGAGGATGACAGCGCGATGCCGCGCTGGCGAACCAAGGAGAAGAACCATGCGCAAGATCATCGCAGCGGCCTTTGTCAGCCTCGACGGCGTGATGCAGGCGCCCGGCGCCCCGGAGGAGGATCCCACCGGCGGCTTCAAGTTCGGCGGTTGGCTCGTGCCACATTTCGACGAGACTTGCGGCGCGGCGGTGGACGAGATGTTCGCGCGCCCGTTCAACCTGCTGCTGGGCCGCAAGACCTATGACATTTTCGCCGCGCACTGGCCGCACTTCCCGACCGATCCCGACGCCGAGGGCTATGACGAAGGCAGCGCCGCGATCGCCAACCGCTTCAACGCGACCACCAAATATGTCGCGAGCCGCTCGCAGCCCAGCCTCGACTGGCAGAACAGCCGGTTGCTCGGCCCCGACGTGCCGGCCGCGCTGCGCGAGCTCAAGCGGCAGGACGGCCCCGACCTGCTCACCCAGGGGTCGAGCGTCCTGCTTCAGACCCTGCTCGCCGAGGATCTGATCGACGAGCTGCGCCTGCTGACCTTCCCGCTCGTGCTCGGCAAAGGCAAGCGGATGCTCGGCGACGGCGCTAGGCCCGCCGGCTTTCGCCTGGTCGACTCCAACGTGTCGCCGAGCGGCGTGATCATCGCCGCCTATGAACGCGCCGGCGCGGTCGAGACCGGTTCCTTCGCGATGGAAGAGCCGACCAACGCCGAGATCGCGCGCCGCGCCGCGCTAGGTGACTGAGGCATGGGCGGGGGCGGACGGCGCGACCCGTCCCCCAACGCGGATCATCGCGAGCGCGGATACACCCGCGGCGCCGGCTCGCCGCGCCACAGCGTTTCCAGATCGCGTCCCGAAAAGCGCGCGCGCAGCATCTCGTGCCCCTCGAGCGCGAAGAGCTGGCCATCGGGGGTGAGCGGCAGCATCCGCCGGACCGGCGCAGACGGCCGGGTCCTTAGCCACAGCGATCCGTCGCGATAGTCGATCCTCGCGTCGCCATAGGTTCCGGCCCGCGCCCGAAGCGCGGCGGCGTCGAGCGTGACCGGGTGGAGCCGCACCTCGACGCCGACCCACGCCCATTCATATTCGGCGCGTCGCGCGGCATCGCTGCCGGCGCCGGCCAGCAGGTCGCCCAGCGCCTTGCTCTCGGCAGCGTCGAGAGCGCTGGCCGAGGCGACGCGCAGGTCGGGCGCAACCCCCGTCCCCTCCCAGTTGCCGCCGCTCACCGCGTGCACCGGACGCCCGAACGAGACGCTCAGCATGAAGCCCGGCGGGACTGGAACGAAACGATTGTTGTTGGCGCCGCCCGCCGTGGTCTCCCCGACGAGGCGGCCGATCCGGAACTGCTGGACGCTGTAGGCGAAGTCCTCGCCGGCCGAACCGACGCCGCCGTCGGTCAGCACGTAGAGCGGCTTGCCGATCATCCGGCCGGCCGGAAGATCGCGCAGCGTGTACGATTGTTCCGGATCCTTGCCCGCCTCGAGAAAGGTCATCAGCAGGCGGTCGGCGGGCATGAAATGGCTCAGCGCATAGCGCACGGCATGATGCGACCCGCCGCCATTCCCGCGAATGTCGATGACGGCCGCGTCGCCGTCCCGCAGGAACCGCATCGCGTCGTCATAGGCCTGGGCGGTCTCGCCCTCGACCCAGTCGAACGCCGAGATTCGCAGATAGCGGATATTTCCCTGGAGCAACCTGGTTTCGACGAGACCGTAATGCGCACGACGCGCCCGCGCGGCCAGCACCGAGTCGAGATCCGTCTCGGGCGACGGTCCTGCTTGCCGGCTCGCGGCGGCGAACCGCTCCGGGTCGTATTGCAGATAGAGATGCTGGTCGTTGCCGGCCCGGCTGATGTCCTCGGTCAACCGGCTGGCGAAGACCGCCGGGTCGCCAATCGCATAGCGTCCGCTGGCCCGCGCTGCGCGAACGGCCTGCACGATGGCCACAACGCGGTCCGGAAAGACATATTGGCGCTCGATGACGGCAATGACCGCGTCGACTGCGGCATCCTGTTGAGCAGATGAGAGCGTTCCGCCGGCACTGTAGACCGGAACCGGCCGAATCTGCGCCCCGGCCGGCGAAATGCCGACGAGCAGTGCGGGAAGAAACACGGCGGACAGCAGTCTTTTCAAGATCGGTTCTCCTCCAGATTGTCGCGAATGCGCTCGCCGAAAGGCTTGCGGTCGAGCGCTTGGATCGCGTTGCGGATAACCGCCGCCAGCGGCACGCCCAGTTCGGCCTCCAGGCCGCGCGCCGCCGCCTCGGTCGCCCGCCAGCGGCGCTCGACCGACGGCACGATCTCGCGGGCCAGTGGCGAAAGCGCGACCAGCCGCTCGCGCGCGTCCTCGCCCGTGGACACTTCCAGCAAGCCGTTGCGCGCCATATGCGCGACGGTCTGGCTGGCCGCCGAATGGGTGATCCCCGCTCGCTCGGCAATTTCGCGGATCGAGCTCGGCCCATGCCGCATCAGCACCCGGACGATCGGCGTGTAGCGCGGACGATAGCCGAGGCCGGCGTCGCGATATTCCTGCTCGACCGCCCCATCGAGCAGTTCGATGAGGTGACGGAGCAGGGTGCCAAGCGTCGCGGTTTCCATATGAGTGCAGTTATAACAGCACTGTTACAATGTCGAGAACAACATCCGCGCAAGTCTTCCGGACTTAGCTGAGCTTGGCGAGCAGCCGGTCGATTCCCGCCACCGCCTCGGCCTCGGCGAGCGTGGGCGCATGCCCGGTCTGCGGCACGGTCACCAGGTCGCAGGCCTTGACGCGCTTGCGCATCGCCTCGGCGGTAGCCGCGGAGAGGATGTCGGAGCGCTCGCCGCGCACCACCAGCAGCGGCTTGTCCTTGAGCCCGTCGAACGCGCGCCACATGTCGGGGCCCGCCTCGTTGCCCGGCACCCGGAACGGCTCGGCGATCTTCATGTCGTAATCGAGCACGATCCGCCCCGCGCTGGTCAGGCGATAGAGCCGCTTGGCCATCGCCAGCCAGTCCTCGATGCCATAGCCGGGATAGACGTCGCCATTGGCCTCGGCCAGCGCGCGCGCTGCGTGCATCCACGTCGGGTGCCAGTTCGCCTTGCCGACATAGCCGCGGATGCGCCCGAGCCCGAGCGGGTCGATCTCCGGGCCGACATCGTTGAGCACCGCGCCGGCGATGCGCTCGGGATGAGTCGAGGCCATCAGCATCGTCAGGATGCCGCCGAGCGAGGTGCCGACCGCGACGAACCGCTCGAGATTCAGCCCCACGACCAACGCCTCCAGGTCCTGGAGATAGGTCAGCGGCACATAGGTCATCGGATCCTTGGCATAGGCGCTCTCGCCGCGCCCGCGCAGATCGACCGCGATCACGCGCCATTGCCCCGCGAGCCGCTCCGCCAGCGCCTCGTAATCGCGCGCGTTGCGCGTCAGGCCGGGGATGCAGAGCAAGGGCGGCTTGCCCGCGCCGCCGGGATAGTCGCGATAGTGCAGCCGCAGGCCGTCGCCCGACCACCAGTAACCGTCGGTATAGTCGGGCAGGTTGCGCGCGGTCGCCATCGCCCCCCATATCGCGCCATGGCCGATTTCCCGCAAGCGCCGTCCTACCGGCCCGATCCCGCGATCCTGAAACTCGGCGACGCCTTCTACGATCCGGTCACGGCAGCGGATTTTCCTCAGACCATCCTGCGCTTCCGCAATGATCGCGCAGCGGCGGAAATCGGCCTCGACCCGCTCGACGACAACGCCTGGCTCCGCCACTTCGCCCGCTTCGAGCCGCTGCCCGGCAACCTGCCCGAGCCGCTGGCGCTGCGCTATCACGGCCACCAGTTCCGCGTGTACAATCCCGAGATCGGCGACGGCCGCGGCTTCACCTTCGCGCAGATGCGCCGCGGGGACGGCGCGTTGCTCGAACTCGGCACCAAGGGCTCGGGCCAGACGCCGTACAGCCGCTTCGGCGACGGCCGGCTGACGCTCAAGGGCGGGGTGCGCGAGGTACTGGCGACCGAGATGCTCGAGGCGCTCGGCGTCGAGACCTCGCGCAGCCTCTCGCTGGTCGAGACCGGCGAGGCGCTGCAGCGCAACGACGAGCCCTCTCCCACCCGCTCGGCCGTGCTGGTGCGGATGAGCCGCAGCCATATCCGCATCGGCACCTTCCAGCGGCTCGCCTATTTCGGCGATGCGGCGAATATGCGGCGGCTCGTCGACTGGTGCCTCGCCGAGCTGTTCGGCGTCGAGCCGGAGCAGGACCCGGTCGCGCAATTCTTCGGCCTCGTGGTGGCGCGCACCGCCCGCCTCGCCGCCGGCTACATGGCCGCGGGGTTCGTCCACGGCGTGCTCAACACCGACAATATCAACGTCACCGGCGAGAGCTTCGACTATGGCCCCTGGCGCTTCGCCCCCGCCTTCGACCCCGCCTTCACCGCCGCCTATTTCGACCATGCCGGGCTCTATGCCTTCGGCCGCC
The DNA here is from genome assembly GCF_049532975.1 of Sphingomonas sp. MS122. Taxonomy (GTDB): domain Bacteria; phylum Pseudomonadota; class Alphaproteobacteria; order Sphingomonadales; family Sphingomonadaceae; genus Sphingomonas. The sequence continues at coordinate 439,851 of NZ_CP186695.1, forward strand.
AGCCCGATGCGATCCTGTGGAACTGTGCCCAGCTCGCGGTGTCGCTGCGTCTGATCAGCGACGCACCGCCCCTGATCGCGCGGCTCGAGCAGTTCGAGGCGCAGTACCGCTTGTCCTATCCCGCTCCGCTGCTGCGACGCCTGGGCCTTCGCGCTCGCGACGGCGAAGCCGGATGGCGGCTCAAGGACGCGGTCGACGACGCGCTGCTCGCGACGCAATGGCCGATCGACCGCTTCTTCTTCGACGGTTTTGGCGGCACGCTCCCCGCGGGCTACGGTCCCGAATGGGACAGGGTACGCGATACGCTCGCCGAGCATGACCCCGTGCCGGGCGCCCGCACGCCCCCCTATTTCGCCGGTGAGCCCTGCTCGATGCTGATCGATGAGGTCGAGGCGATCTGGTCGGCGATCGACCGCGACGACGATTGGGGTCCGTTCCACGCCAAGATCGCGGCGATCCGGCAGATGCGCGAGGCGCTGGATACGGCCAAGGTGGAATAGTCCGGCGACTTGGTGCTAGAGCGTCCACCATCTCAGGGGGCCAGCCAAAGAAAGAACGAATGCCCGCATCGGAAATCATCTCGACCGAGCCCGCCACCGGCGCGGTGCTGTGGCGCAGGCAGATCGGCGACGTCGACGCCGAGGTCGCCAGAGCGCGCGCGAGCTGGGCCGACTGGGCCGCGCGCCCGCTCGCTTACCGGATCGAGGCGCTGCGCCGCTTCGCCAATGTCGTGCGCCAGAAGTCCGACGCCTTCACCGACCTGATCGCGCGCGAGACCGGCAAGCCGATCTGGGAGGCGCGCAGCGAAGTCGATACGGTGATCGCCAAGGTCGACATCTCGGTCTCGGCCTTTTCCGAGCGCACCGGCCAGCGCCGCATCGACGCGCCGATGAACACCCGCCTCGCGCTGCGCCACAAGCCGCACGGCGTGCTCGCGGTGCTCGGCCCGTATAATTTCCCGGCGCACCTCCCCAACGGCCACATCGTTCCGGCGCTGCTCGCGGGCAATGCGGTGGTGTTCAAGCCGTCGGAGAAGACCCCCGCGACCGGCGCCTTCCTCGTCGAATGCTTCCACGCCGCAGGGGTGCCCGAGGGCTGCATCCGCCTGCTCATCGGCGGCCCGGACGAGGGCAAGGCGCTCGCTGCGCACGACGGGATCGACGGGCTGTTGTTCACCGGCTCGGCGCGCACCGGCATCGCGCTCAACCGCGCCTTCGCCTCCAAGCCCGAGAAGATCCTCGCGCTCGAGATGGGCGGCAACAACCCGATCCTGGTGTGGTCGACTCCCGACATCTACTCCGCCGCGGTGCTGGTGGTGCAGTCCGCCTTCACCACCGCCGGCCAGCGCTGCACCGCCGCACGCCGCCTGATCGTCGACCAGAATCTCTACGAGCCGCTGATCGAGGAGCTCAACAAGCTGATCGGTCGCCTGATCATGGGCGAACCCCATGCCGACCCCGCGCCGTTCATGGGGCCGGTGATCGACAACGACACCGCCGACCTGCTGACCGAGAGCTTCCTCGAGCTCTCCTTCCTCGGCGGCCGTCCGCTGCGCCACATGGAGCGGCCCATCGAGGGGCGCCCCTTCGTCACGCCGGCGATGATCGACATGACCGAGGCCAAGGAAAAGCCCGATGTCGAGCTGTTCGGCCCGATCCTCCAGGTGATCCGCGCCAACAGCTTCGAGGAGGCGATCGCCGAGGCCAACAACACCCGTTACGGCCTTTCAGCGTCGCTGGTGAGCCAGGATCCCAAGCTCTACGACCAGTTCTGGGCGAATATCCGCGCCGGCATCGTCAACTGGAACCGCCCGACCAACGGCGCCAGCTCGGCGGCGCCCTTCGGCGGGATCGGCTGGTCGGGCAACCATCGCCCCAGCGCCTATTACGCCGCCGACTATTGCGCCTATCCGGTGGTGTCGAGCGAGGCCGAGCAGGCGCGGGTGAGCATCGGCATCGGCCTGCGCGAGGGCTGATCGGGTCGTGAAATCCCTGGTGGTCACCGGCGGCGGCCGCGGCATCGGCCGTGCCACTGCACTCCTCGCAGCGCGCGCCGGCTCGGCGGTGACGCTGAGCTATGTCGCCGACGAAGCCGCCGCCCGGGCGACCGTTGCGGAGATCGAAGCGCTCGGCGGCCAGGCGCTCGCTATGCGGGCCGACACTGCGGCGGAAGCTGATGTGATCGCCTTGTTCGACGCCGCGGCCGCGCGCTTCTGGGGCATCGACGGCGTCGTGGTCAATGCCGGCATCGTCGGCCCGGCGGCGATGCTTGCCGACATGGAGCTCGATCGGCTGCGGCGGATGTTCGACGTCAACCTGCTCGGTGCGTTGCTCACCGCGCGCGAGGCGGCCCGGCGCCTGCCGCGCGACCGCGGGGGAACCGGCGGCGCGATCGTCCTGGTCTCCTCGATCGCCGCGCGGCTCGGCGCGCCGTTTGAATATGTCGACTATGCCGCCACCAAGGGCGCGCTCGACAGCCTCACCATCGGCCTGTCGAAGGAGCTCGCGCCCCAGGGGGTGCGCGTCAACGCCGTCCGCCCCGGCCTGATCGAGACCGATATCCATGCCAGCGGCGGCCGCCCCGACCGTGCGCAGAACCTCGGCGCCCAGACCCCGATTGGCCGCGCCGGCACCGCCGACGAGGTGGCCGAGGCGATCCTGTGGCTGCTCGGCGACGCTTCGTCCTACGTAACGGGGGCGTTCATCGATATCGGCGGCGGCCGGTAGCCGTTTGCGACGAAGCGCGGAACCCGCCGCGGTCATACGAATTATCCGCCGCGTGAAACCCCCTGCGTACGACTCCTCCCGCCCCACCCGCGCCGAACGGCTTCGCCGCGAAGCCAGCAACTGCCTCACCATCGCGGTGGCGCAGAGGGACCTCGCATTTGCCGCCGAGTTGATCGACGAAGCGCTCCGGCTCGCCGGCCGCGCGCGCGAATTGGCGACCTGAGCCCGGCACACAATACCCTGGGACGGCTGTAATAGTGCCGCTGCTTACCCGCGCGCGCCACGCCCGCTACATCGCCCGCAGGGGAAATGGGGGCGTGGCGCCGATGCGGCAACTGATCTGTCTGATTGCAGGACACCGTCGCATTCGGCGCGACGTTCGAAGTCGCGGCGCCCGTTTCCGCGCCAATTGCGCGCGCTGCGGCCGCCCGATCGCAAAGGATCCTCGCACCGGCAACTGGATCGACGACCGGGAAGCTGCGCACGAGCCGCATTAGGCCCGCGCCCGGCTGGCTCACCCCATGCGAAGCGCGTGCCGCATCGCCCGATACTCGCCCGGCGTCATGCCATAGGCCGCGCGAAACAGTCGGCCGAAATGCGCCGCGTCGCAGAACCCCCAGCGTTCGGCCAGCACCGCGATCGGTTCGTTCGTCGTCGACTGGCCGAGCAGTTGATGGACATGCTCGAGCCGCCGCTGGCGGATATAGGCGTTGACCCCGCCCTCGGCGCTGAACAGCCGGTAGAGCGTCGACCGCGATACCCCAAGGGATCGGGCCAGCGACGCGGGGTTGAGCTGAGCCGATCCCAATCGCGCGTCGATCAAGGCCAGCGCACGCTGGCGCACGGCATCGAGCGCGTCGGCGGTGGGCGCGACGGAGCGCCCCTCCATCGACAGCGATACCGCGATCAGGTCGAGCAATATCCCGGACATACGCTCGCTCTGCGCGACGGGAATGTCATGCACCGATTGCTGCAGCTGCCGCAGGTGCGTGCGCAGTAGCGCGGAGCCGCTCGGCGAGATCACCGCGCCGTGCAGGCTCCGCACCGGTCCAAGCGCCGATTCGGCCAGCGCGCGCGGGATCATCAGTAGCGCAGAGTCCGATCGTTCCGAGAGATGGCTGCTCGGCCGGGCCAGATCCATCAAGACCGCGCCGCCGGCCGGCACGACGAAGTCGGCGATCTCGCTATCGCCATGGGCCGCGCCGGCAAAGCGGACGTTGACGGTCAGCCAGTCGACATCGTCGGCGCGAGCCATCGCGGCGGTGCGTGTCCAGGTCTGCGAGCAAAAGGAGGAGAAGGCGACCTGGATCGATCCCAGGGCGAAGACGCTCGAGCTGGTGTCGAACGCTTCGTGCGGCACGGTCTCGAACATGCGCCCGAAGGATGAAGGGCGCTCGCGCCACGCGTCATGGCGCTGACGTGCCTCGATCCCACAGGTCGAGAAGCGATGAACGCTGATCGCCGGATACACGCCTTCCCCCACCATGCCCTCCTAGCGGGAATGCGCATCACCAACAATGCGTCATTCAGGATTGCCGATCCGGCAAAGTTCGCCTTCCGCCCTCCCAAGCAACCATCGGTTGCCGCGAACGTCACCGCGGCCCATCTGCCACCCATGGCTTCCCTGCTCGATCCTTCCGCGCGCGGGCGCGTGATCCTGGTCGGCGCCGGCCCGGGCGATCCGGGCCTGCTGACCATGCGCGCCGTCGAGGCGCTGAAGGCGGCCGACGTGCTCGTCCATGACGGGCTGGTCGACTCGCGCGTGCTCGACCTCGCGCCCCAGGCGCACCGCATCTCGGTCGCCAAGCGCCGCTCGAAGCACACCGTGCCGCAGGAAGGGATCAACGCCCTCATCATCGCGCATGTGAAGACCGGCGCGATCGTCGTGCGCTTGAAGGGCGGCGACCCGTTCATCTTCGGCCGCGGCGGCGAAGAGGTCGAGGCGGTGCGCGCCGCCGGCCTCCCCGTCGAAGTCATCCCGGGCGTCAGCGCCGCGCTCGGCGGCGCGGCCGAGGCGATGCTCCCGCTCACCCACCGCGACTGGTCGAGCGCGGTCAGCTTCGTCGCCGGCCAGTGCAAGGGTCTCAGCGAACAGGACTGGTCGGGCCTCGCCGGCAAGGGCCGCACCCTCGTCATCTACATGGGCGTACAGACCTGCCCCGACATCGCCGAGAAATTGATGCGCGACGGCGTCGCCCCCGACATGCCCGTCGCGGTGCTCGAGCGCGCGACGCTCGACGGCAGCCGCGCGATGAAGACCCTGCTCGCCGATTTGGGCCCGATGGTCGAGCGCGAGAAGGTCCAGAGCCCGGCGATCATCGTCGTCGGCGAGGTCGTCGCGCTGTCCGACGCGCAGGACAAGCTCGCCGGCTGGGCGAGGAAGGCCGAACTCATGCACGGATTCGACTTGTGAAGATCCTCACCGGAAACGACCTGCCGACGGGCGACGTCACCTGGTGGACCGGCAGCGGCTGGTCGCGCCATGTCGAGGACGCCGTCGATGTCGGCGACCAGGGCGAGGCGATCGCCCATGCCGAGGAAGGCGCTCGCCGCGTCAACGGCCCCTATGTCATCGACGCCACCGAAACCCCCGAGGGCCCGCGCCCCGCGCATATCAAGGACCGCATCCGCGCGCTCGGCCCGACCGTGCGCCCGGACCTCACGCTCAAACCCGCCGACCCCAACGCCGGCAGCTGGGTGATCTGAGATGTACAAATACGACGAATATGACCACTCGATCGTCGCCAGCCGCGTCGAGGAGTTCCGCGATCAGGTGAACCGCCGCCTCGCCGGCCAGATCACCGAGGACCAGTTCAAGCCGCTCCGGCTGATGAACGGCCTCTACCTCCAGCTCCACGCCTACATGCTGCGCGTCGCGGTGCCCTATGGCACGCTCGACAGCCGCCAGATGCGCATGCTCGCGCACATCGCGCGCAAATATGACCGCGACTATGGCCATTTCACCACGCGCCAGAACATCCAGTACAACTGGATCAAGCTCGAGGACGCGCCCGACATCCTCGCTGAGCTGGCGACGGTCGAGATGCATGCCATCCAGACCAGCGGCAACTGCATCCGCAACATCTCGTCGGACCAGTATGCCGGCGCCGCCGCGGACGAGCTCACCGACCCGCGCCCCTGGGCCGAGCTGCTGCGCCAGTGGAGCACCTTCCACCCCGAGTTCAGCTACCTGCCGCGCAAGTTCAAGATCGCGGTGATCGCCGCGGACGAGGATCGCGCGGCGATGCGCCTTCACGATATCGGCCTTCGGATCGTCGAGCGGGACGGCGTCCACGGCGTCGCCGTCTATGTCGGCGGCGGCATGGGCCGCACCCCGATGATCGCGCCGCTGATCAAGGACTTCGTGCCGTTCGACGACTTCGTCAGCTACATGGAAGCGTGCCTGCGCGTCTACAATCGCTACGGCCGCCGCGACAACATCTACAAGGCGCGGATCAAGATCCTGGTCCACGAGATCGGCGCCGACAAGTACCGCGACGAGGTCGAGGCGGAGTTCGCCGAGGTCAAGAAGCTCGGCATCGATCCGCCTTTTGCCGAGTTCCAGCGCATCGCCGCCCATTTCGCCGACCCGGCGTTCGAGACCGGCCTGCCGGACGAGATCGACCGCAGCGACCCCGGCTTCGCGCTCTGGCTCGACCAGAATGTCGCCGCGCACAAGGCGCCCGGCTACGCCATCGTCAACATCAGCCTGAAGCCCACCGGGGGCATCCCCGGCGACGCCTCTTCGGCGCAGATCGACCTGATGGCCGACCTCGCCGAGCAGCACAGCTTCGACGAGCTCCGCGTCACCCACGCGCAGAACATCGTCCTGCCGCATGTGAAGAAGGCCGATCTCTACGCCATCTGGCAACGGCTCGCCGAGGCCGGCCTCGCCGAACCCAATCTCGATTTGATCAGCGACATCATCGCCTGCCCCGGCCTCGATTACTGCTCGCTCGCCAACGCCCGCTCGATCCCCGTGGCGCAGAAAATAGCCGCGCGTTTCGCCGATCTCGGCCGCCAGCGCGAACTCGGCGAGCTCAAGCTCAAGATCAGCGGCTGCATCAACGCCTGCGGCCACCACCATGCCGGTCACATCGGCATTCTCGGCGTCGACCGGAAGGGCGTGGAGAATTACCAGCTGCTGCTCGGCGGATCGGGCGCGGAGGACGCGTCGCTCGGTACGATCACCGGCCCCGGCTTCAGCGAGGACGGCGTGGTCGACGCGATCGAGAAGGCGACCGACGTCTATCTCGCCCAGCGCGAGCAGGGCGAGCGCTTCCTCGACACCTATCGCCGCGTCGGCATGGCCCCGTTCAAGGAGGCGATCTATGGCTGATCTGCTGCGCTACCGCGACGACGACGCGCATGACGAGCCGGCGGTAACGCTCGACTCCTTCCTCGGCCAGTCCAACGCCACCGCGGTCCGCATCGAGAGCGGCGAGGATGCGCGCATCCTCCTGCCCCATCTCGATCGCCTGTCGCTGGTCGAGGTGAGCTTCCCCAAGTTCCGCGACGGCCGCGGCTACAGCTCGGCGCGCATCCTGCGCGAGGCGGGCTATACCGGCGAGCTGCGCGCGCAGGGCGACGTGCTGGTGGACCAGATCCCGCTGATGCGCCGCTGCGGCTTCGACAGCTTCGCGCCCGAGGCGCCGGTCGACGAGACCGTGCTCGCCGCCAGCCTCGCCCGCTACGACCATGTCTATCAGGCCGCGGCCGACCCCGCCGTGCCCGTCTGGAAACGGCGGCATGGCTAGCGTGACCGCCCGCAAGATCGACCGCATCGACACCGCTCCGGCCTTCACGGAGCGCGATGCGCTGCGCCTCAACAACCTGTTCCGCGGCGTCTCGACCACGGAGGTGCTGCGCACCGTCCTGACCGAGCAGATGGCCGGCGACGTCGCGATCGTCTCGTCGTTCGGCGCGGAGTCGGCGGTGCTGCTTCACCTGGTCGCCTCGGTCGATCCGTCGGTGCCGGTGATCTTCCTCGACACCGGCAAGCATTTTCCCGAGACGCTCGCCTATCGCGACCAGCTCGCGGCGAAGCTCGGCCTCACCGATCTGCGCATCGTCACGCCCGATGCCGAGACGCTCGCCAAGCGCGACGAGACCGGCCTGCGCTGGTCCTACGATCCCGACGGCTGCTGCGAGATCCGCAAGGTGATCCCGCTGGAGAAGGCGATGGCCGGCTTCGACGCCAGCATCACCGGGCGCAAGGCGTTCCAGGCCTCGACCCGCAACGCGCTCCCGCGGTTCGAGGTCGACAAGGCCGGCAAGCTCAAGATCAACCCGCTCGCCGACTGGACCAAGGCCGATCTCGACGCCTATTTCACGGCGCACGACCTGCCGCGCCATCCGCTCGAGGCCGAGGGCTATCTCTCGATCGGCTGCGCGCCGTGCACCCACAAGGTCAAGCCCGGCGAGGACCCGCGCTCGGGCCGCTGGGCGGGCTGGGACAAGACCGAATGCGGCATCCACACGCCCGTCGAGGACAACGACCCCGATCTGCCCGTCTTCTGATCGTCAGGTGAACAGCGGCGAGGTCAGCAGCACCAGCACCAGGCTTCCGACCATCGCGATCGACGCATGGCCGAACCCGGCGAGCAGGCTGCGATGCAGCCGCTGGGCGAACCAGCGCGACTGCACCAGCCCGAAGACGAGCAGCGCCAGCGCGCCGAGGACCAGCCCGGCGGCCTGCACCTCCAACCAGTCGATCTGGATCAGGATCCCCGCGACGCTCATCGCCAGCGCGAACGGCGCCACGGCATAGCATTGCGCATAGAAGGGGCGGCGCAGCGTGCCGCGCGTCAGCTCGGCGTGCTGCGCCCGCACCATCTGCGTCGCGAAGATCAGCGGAAAGATGCTGAACACCACCAGCCGCATGATCAGCAGCGTGGTGTCGTCGTGCACCAGCGCGGCGAGCCCGCGCCTGCTTTCGATCAGCGGGCTGTCGCCCACCACGACCAGCTCCAGCCCGTGCGCGAGCAGCAGCGACACGAGCAGGAACAAGGGCGGCGGCAGCGTGTCGTCATATTGACGCTCGTCGGCCTGCCCCAGCTCACGGTCCGAATAATCCATCATCTGCAGCGGCCGCGTCAGCGTGCGCCACAGAGTGATCGGATAGAAGATCAGCCACGACATCACCTCGTAGAGAAGCTCGTCGAGCGATTTCAGCAGCCCCATGAAATGCATCGCCGCCGATCCTTTCGTGCATGCTAGAATGATCATGCGTCGCGGCACCGCGACTCGACAAGGTTCAAGCGTTCGTTCTCGCACAGGGGAGAGTTCCGATGGGCCGTTTCCAGCTTCTCGCCACCGTCGCCGTCACCGCATTCGCGGGCATGGCCGCACCGCCCGCCGCGGCGCAGGACATCCCCTATGACCTGCGCGACATGGTCAACGCCCGCGCCGGCCAGGCCGAGGGCGAGCTGCAGCGGCGCGGCTACACCTATGTGCGCGGCGAGGGCGGCGGCGACCGCGGCTGGGCCTATTGGTGGAGCGCCGAGCGCCGCCAGTGCGTCAGCATCGCGACGGCCAACGGCCGCTTCGCCTCGATCATCATGACGCCCCCGGCCGATTGCCGCCAGTCCGGCGGATGGCGTCCCGGCCGGCCCGACCGGCCCGGCTGGGATGACCGCCCCGGCCGCCCCGATTGGGACGACCGCCCCGGCGGCGGCTGGCCCGGCGGCCGGCCGATCTCGCTCGGCCTGATCTGCTTCGGGGAAGGGCAGCGGCCCGGCGTCGCCAACCGCTATGGCTGGCAATGGAACTGGGACACCGACCGCTACGACTTCGGCAACCGTACCGAGCTCACGCGGCAACAGTTCGACGCATCGGTGATGATCCAGATCTGGGACGGCGGTGGCCGAATCCGCCTGCCGCGTTCGCTGATCCCGCCGATCCATTCGGGCGGCACGCGCCGCGATGGCTGGTGGGACCTGCGCGACGTCTCCACCGATCGCTACCAGATCCGCGCCAGCTACCGCCTCAACGGCGCCAACCAGCCGCGCGTGACGATCGACCGGCGCAGCGGGCGGATCACCATCCAGGGCATCTACGGCTCCGGCTTCCGCGGCAGCTGCGACACGATCGATGGGTCGCGCCACCAGCGTTTCTGATTGCAGTTTCCGCAAGTCACCGCACGAGACACACCATTGGTCGTGGCGCGTCTTTATGGTTGAGGCGAAACGAACCCTTGGCCGTTGGGAGCCAGCCGACGCGTGCGGGACTCCCCCGCACGCCGGAAAAAGGGACGTATTATGCGTAAAACCACCCTCGTGCTGGCAGGCTTCGCCGCGCTGACGCTGGCCGCCTGCTCGAAGAATGAGGAGGCCGTCGCTTCCGCGCCGCCGCCGCCCCCGGGCGCGGTCGCCGGATCGGTCGCCGCCGATCGCGATGGCGACGGCATCATCGACGGCTATTACAGCGCCGACGGCATCTATCATCCCAACGCACCCGCCGCCCCGCCGCCGCCCCCGCCGGGCCCGACGCGGCTGGGGGAGAAGGGCTGATCGCCAAGCGCCGGGGAATGCGTGGTCGCCGCATTCCCCACTCTTTCCTCGCCGTCACGCTCTGCGCCGCCGCGGCCAGCCCGCTCCCGGCGCTCGCCCAGCAGAACCGTCCCGCCGCCACTGACGCCCGGATGGGGCCGGTCGCCGCGGCGATCCGCGCGCAGGCCGAGGGGAAGACCCGCAAATTCTACGCCGCGCGCGGTTTCCGCCCGCTCTGGGCCCGCTCCGGCAGGATCGGGGCCGAGGCGGAGGTGCTGGTCGGCTATCTGCGCTCGGCCGAGCTCGATGGGCTCGATCCCTCTGACTATGAGGTCGGCAGGCTGCGCGACGCGCTCGCCGCGGCCAAGGCGGGATCGCCCGACGATGTCGCGCGCGCCGAGCTCGCATTATCCGAGGCGCTCGCCAGCTATGTCCGCGACCAGCGCCGCCCGGGCGAGGCCGGGATGACCTTCGCCGACAAGAAGCTGCGCCCGCGCAAGCTGTCGGAGGACGCCGTGCTGCGCGCCGCCGCCTTCCCCAAGGATTTCGCCGGCTATATCCGCAACATGGGCTGGATGAGCGACCATTATGTCCGTCTGCGCGAGCTGATGGCCCGCGCCCGCGCCACCGGCGCTTCGCGCGACACGCTCGCGCGGCTCGCGCTCAACCTCGATCGCGCGCGCCTCCTGCCGGGTCCCGCCGTGCGCCACATCGTCGTCGACGCCTCCTCGGGCCGTCTCTGGTACTATCAGGCGGGCAAGCAGGTCGGCACGATGCGCGTCGTGGTCGGCGCCGCCGAGACGCAGACACCGATGCTCGCCGGTATGCTGCAATGGGCGATCCTCAATCCCTATTGGAACGTGCCCGACTATCTTGTCCGCGACGATGTCGCGCCCAAGGTGCTGGCCGGGCATTCGCTCGCCGCGCAGAAGATGGAGGCGCTCGACGGCTGGGGCGCGGATGCGCGGCGGATTCCCGCCGGCAGCATCGACTGGCATGCGGTCGCCGCGGGCGACGGCATTCCCCGCGTGCGCGAGCTGCCCTGGTCGGGCAATTCGATGGGCAAGGCCAAGTTCCTGTTCCCCAACAAGCTCGGCATCTACCTTCACGACACGCCCAGGCGCGACCTGCTGCGCAAGGAGGACCGGCATTTCAGCAACGGCTGCATCCGGCTCGAGGACGCGGCGACGCTCGGCCGCTGGCTGCTCCAGAGGCCGCTGCGCGCACCATCCAAGGCGCCCGAACAGGCGGTGCCGCTGCCGGTGCAGGTGCCGGTCTACCTCACCTATCTCACGGCGATGGCGACCAAGACCGGCGTCGCGTTCCGCAAGGACGTGTACGGAAGGGACGGCTGAGGCCAGGCCGTCTCCCCCAGCGGGGGAGGAATGTCGAAACTCGACCCAAATCCTTCTTGCAATGTTGGAATTCGCCTGCTGCTCTCGCGCCGTCGAGACTTCGGCCGCCCTTTGAACCGTGGATGGTCGACAACCGCCGCGCGAAACGCGTCGCAAGTGTCAACTTTGTCAACTTCCGTCGCGTGCGAGGCCGTATGGCGCTTGGGACTTTCCGCGGCGCGATCAATCCCCGTACGGCCCGCTCACGTCGCCGGCATAGTCGCTGAACCGCGTGATGTTGGGCTCGAACTTGAGCGTCACCTTGCCGGTCGCGCCATGGCGCTGCTTGGCGATGATCAGTTCCGCCAGGCCGAACACGCGCTCCATCTCGAGCGCCCATTTGGCGTGATCCTCGAACGTCTTGGGATCGTCGCCCTCGCGCGGCCGCTTGGGCTCGCGCGCCGCGACGTAATAATCCTCGCGGAACACGAACCACACCATGTCGGCGTCCTGCTCGATCGAGCCCGATTCGCGCAGGTCCGACAGCATCGGCCGTTTGTCCTCGCGGCTTTCGACCGCACGGCTCAGCTGCGACAGCGCGATCACCGGCACGTTGATGTCCTTGGCCAGCGTCTTCAATCCGCGGCTGATCTCCGAGATTTCCTGCACGCGGTTGCCGTCGCGGTTGTTGCCCGAGCCCTGCAGCAGCTGGAGATAGTCGACGATGACCATGCCGAGCTCGCCGTCATGCTTGGACTGGAGCCGCCGCACGCGGCTGTGCAGCGCGCTGATCGTCAGGCCCGCGGTGTCGTCGATATAGAGCGGCAGCTGTTCCAGGTCGGCCGCCGCGGCGGCGAGCGCGCCGAACTCGGCCTTGCTGATATTGCCCATGCGCAGCGCCTCGGAGGCGATCTTCGACTGTTCCGAAAGAATGCGCAGCGCCAGCTGGTCTGCCGACATTTCGAGGCTGAAGAACGCCACCTTCGCCCCGATCGACTCCTTGGGGCTGATCCCCAGCCGGATATCGTCCATCAGCCGCCGCGCGGCATTATAGGCGATGTTGGTGGCGAGCGAGGTCTTGCCCATGCCCGGGCGGCCGGCGAGGATGATCAGGTCGCTGTGGTGCAGGCCGCCGATCCGGCCGTTGACCGAATCGAACCCGGTCGTGACCCCCGCGACGCCGCCGCCCGCGCTCTGCGCGCGCTTGGCGTTCTCGAGCGCGATCTTGGTCGCCTCGTTGAACGACTTGACCGTGTTCGCCGTCCCGCCGTCCGCCGCGACCTTGAACAGCGCCTCCTCGGCCTTGTCGATCTGCTCGCGCGGGTTGACGTCCTCGCTGGTGTCGAGCGCCTTCTCGACCATGTTGCGCCCGACCGTCACCAGCTCGCGCAGCAAGGCGAGGTCGTAGATCTGCCGCGCGAATTGCCGCGCGCCGATCAGCCCCGCGCCCGATCCCGTGAGCTGGGCGAGATAGGCCGGCCCGCCCAGCTGCGCCATGCCCTCGTCCTTCTCGAACAGCGGCTTCAGCGTCACCGGCGTCGCCAGCATGTCGCTCTTCCTCAGCGTCTTGATCGCCTTGAAGATGCGCCCGTGCACCGGCTCGAAGAAATGCTGGTCCTGGATCACCTCGACGATGTCGTCGGCCAGGCGGTTGTCGATCATCATCGCGCCGAGCAGCGCCGCCTCGGCCTCGACATTCTGGGGCAGCCGCGGGGCGGCATCCGCCGAAGCGGGAGGGATTTGTGCAAGCGTCGCCATGCGCGCCTTATCCACCTGTGCGGCCCGGCGCTCAACCCGCGTCCCGCTGTTTATACTGTGGACGAGCGAACGGCACCGCCCCTAGATGGCACATCATGGCCGATCACCGGATCATCGACGTCACGCTGGACGAGCGCACGATCCTGTGGCGCTCCGCCGATATCGAGCAGGAGCGGCGGATCGCCATCTTCGACCTGATCGAGGAGAACAGCTTCGCGCCGCAGCGCGCTTATCCGGGCGGCTATGCCGGTCCCTATCGCATCCATCTCTCGGTGCAGGAAGGCCGGCTCGGCCTCGAGATCAAGCGCGCCGACGACGGCCCGCTCGAGACGCTGATCCTCGGCCTCGCCCGCTTCCGCCGCCCGATCCGCGACTATTTCGCGATCTGCGACAGCTATTTCCAAGCGATCCGCAACGCCACCCCGGCGCAGATCGAGACGATCGACATGGCGCGGCGCGGCATCCATGACGACGCCGCGCGCATGCTGATCGAGCGGCTCGAGGGCAAGATCGAGATCGACTTCGCCACCGCGCGGCGGCTGTTCACGCTGATCTGCGTGCTGCATATCAAGGCGTGAACTTGGGGGGATTGACGTGCAGCGGGGGCTGATCTGGGCCGGATTCGTGCTGTCGCTGGCGGCGGCCGGGGGCGCGATGTGGCAGTATGCGACGAGCTGGACGCCGTCGCGCGAGACCTATGCCGTGCAGGGGATCGACGTCGCCGAGGGCAATGGCGCGATCGACTGGGCGATGGTCCGGGCGCGCGACGTCGACTTCGCCTATGCCCGGGCGACGCGCGGGGCGGAGGCGCGCGACGCGCGTTTCGCCGCGAACTGGGCGGGGATCGCCGAAGCCGGCATCCGGCGCGGTGCGATCCATGTCTTCTCGCTGTGCAGCGCCGCCACCGCGCAGGCCGGCGCCTTCGTCGCGACCGTGCCGCGCGATCCGGAGGCGCTGCCGGCGGTGATCGACCTCAGCTTCGACGAGGCCTGCCCGGCCCGCCCGGCGCGCGACGTCGTGCTCGAGGAGATCCGCCGTCTCGCCGCGGTGATCGAGACGCATAGCGGCAAGCCCGCGATCCTGCGCGTCACCCCCGAATTCGAGGCGCAGTACGAGGTGAGCGGCGCGATCACCCGCCCGCTCTGGGCCAGCCGCATCTTCCTCGCACCGGATTATTTCGCGCGGCCCTGGACGATGTGGCAGAGCAGCACGATCCGCCGAATCGAAGGGATCGACGGCCCCGTGAACTGGAACGTGGTGGCGCCATGAGCGACGAGATTGCCCCGACCCTGATCGCCGCCGCGCGCGAGGCCGCGCGCCATGCGCACGCGCCCTATTCCAACTTCGCGGTCGGCGCCGCGCTGCTGCTCGACGACGGCCGGATCGTCACCGGCACCAATTTCGAGAATGCGAGCTACGGCCTCTCGCTCTGCGCCGAGACCGTCGCGGTCGCCCGCGCCAATGCCGAGGGGCAGCTGCGCGCGATCGTCGCGGTGGGGATCGTCGGCGGGATGATGCGCGGCGGCGTCGCGCACGGCACCGACCCGATCCGCCCGTGCGGCCGCTGCCGCCAGGTACTCAACGAGGCCGCGCAGATGGGCGGCCGCGACATCGCCGTCTATTGCGCCGGCGCCGAGGGCGAGGCGTACGAGACGCACCGCCTCTCCGAACTCCTCCCGCACGCCTTCGGGCCGGCGGACCTGGACATCCGATGACGCTGGCCAGCTCGATGATCCGAACCTTCGTGCCCGGAGGCAAGGATTTCGCAGCGTCGAAGGGCTTTTATGCCGCGCTCGGCTTCGAGCAGATTTTCGATGCCGGCGACGTGGTGGGCTTTCGCCACGGCGCACATGAGTTCCTGCTCCAGGACTTCTGGAACGAGGACTATGCCAACAACTTCATGATGCAGCTGATCGTCGAGGATCTCGACGCCTGGTGGCGGCATATCGAGTCGCTCGACCTGCCCGCGCGTTTCGGCGTGCGGCCGCCGCGCGCACCCGAGATGATGCCCTGGGGGCTGCGTGAAATCCATCTGATCGGGCCGGGCGGAGCGCTCTGGCATATCGTTCAGGCCTGACTACAGGAGCCATAATGAGCATTCTTTCCGACCGCTGGATTCGCGAGCAGGCGCTCGATCACGGCATGATCGAGCCGTTCGTCGAGGCGCAGCGGCGCGAGGGGTGCATCAGCTACGGCCTCTCCTCCTACGGCTATGACGCGCGCGTCGCCGACGAGTTCAAGATCTTCACCAACATCGACAGCGCGGTGGTCGATCCCAAGGATTTCTCGTCGAACAGCTTCGTCGACCGCCAGACCGACGTGTGCATCATCCCGCCCAACAGCTTCGCGCTGGCGCGGACGGTCGAATATTTCCGGGTGCCGCGCGACGTGCTGGTGATCTGCCTCGGCAAATCGACCTACGCGCGCTGCGGGATCATCGTCAACGTGACCCCGCTCGAGCCCGAATGGGAGGGGCATGTCACGCTGGAATTCTCCAACACCACCCCGCTGCCCGCGAAGATCTACGCGAACGAGGGCGCGTGCCAGTTCCTGTTTCTCAAGGGGAATGAGCCGTGCGAGACGAGCTATGCCGATCGCGCCGGCAAGTATATGGGGCAGCGCGGCGTCACCCTGCCCCGCCTGTGATCCGAACGGGCGGTGGATCCGCCCGTTCGCAGGCCCTCAGCGCGACGCCTGGCGCGAGCTCTCGAGCACGCGAAGCCCGCGGCTGGCGAGCAGGTGCGACCCCGCGACCTGGCCGTCGGCGACGTCCATCGCCACCGCATCGAGCTCAAGCACGCGATTGTAGATCGCGCGGGCTTCGGCATGGCGGCCGGTCTTGGTGTAAAGCGCCGCGAGATTGAGCAGCACCTCGGGCTTGGCCGGGAAGATCTTCTGCTCGGCGAGCAGCTTGCGCTCCGCCAGTTCATAGTCGCCATTCTGGATCGCGACCTTGGCGTAGGGATCCTCGCGGACCTGCGCCTGCGCCGCCGGCATGAGCGCCAGCGGCGCTGCGAGAACAATTGAGGCAAGAGCAATACGCACGACATCTTCTCCTGTTTGTTACAATTCAATGACACAAACGTGTCACTTGTGTTGCAAACAGGCAAGTGCGTTTGTTGCACTTTTATGACGTTTCCGCCGGACTGTGGATTCCGGCGCGCGCACCGGCGCAACAATCCGTAACGCGAGCAAAAAGAAGGGGCGGCCGAAGCCGCCCCTCATGCAGTTCGATCGGGAAACCCGCGATCAGAAGTCGTTGCGATACTGCTCGTTGCCGACGAAGCCGAGCTTCGTGACCGCCGACCGCTTGATGATCGCGAGCACCTCGTCGACCACCTCGTACTTCGCCTGCGGATCGGGCTGGAAGTGCAGCTCCGGCTCCGGCTGGATCTGGACGCTCTGGTCGAGATACTGGCGCAGCGTGACCTTGTCGATCTGGCTGCCGTTCCAGAACAGGTTGCCCTGCGGATCGATGGTGATCTTGTTCTTCTGCGGCTCCACCGGCGGCGGCGTGTTCTGCCCGGTATTCTGGGGCAGGTCGACCTTCACCGCATGGGTCTGCGCAGGGATGGTGACGATCAGCATGATGAGGAGCACGAGCATGACGTCGATCAACGGCGTCGTGTTCATCTCCATCATCGGCTCGCCGTCGTCTTTGCCGGCGCTCATTGCCATGGATTTATCTCCTGAACTCTAGTCTTACTCGGCCGGAGCGCCCGGCGTCGGCTGCGAAACGAAGCCGACCTTGACGAACCCGGCATTCTGCATCGTGTAGATCACGCCACCGATGCAGCGATACGGCGTGTTCACGTCGCCGCGGATATGCACTTCGGGGATATCCTCCGGCGTCACATTGTCGCCGAGCCGGTCGACCACCGCCTTGAGCTTGTCGCTGCCCTTCTTGAGCAGGTCGCCGCTGGTGATCGGCGACATGTTCCAGAAGA
Organism: Sphingomonas sp. MS122; assembly: GCF_049532975.1. Classification (GTDB taxonomy): domain Bacteria; phylum Pseudomonadota; class Alphaproteobacteria; order Sphingomonadales; family Sphingomonadaceae; genus Sphingomonas. The sequence goes on from NZ_CP186695.1 coordinate 457,106, forward strand.
CCTGGCACTGGCTGCCGTCGGCATTGCCGCGCACCGCGAGCACGACGTTCTCCGGCTTGGTCTCGTTCGGCTCGAACTGCACCTTGGGCAGGGTCAGCTCGACCGACTGGATCGCCACCGGGATCGCGATCAGGAAGATGATAAGGAGCACCAGCATGACGTCCACGAGGGGCGTCGTGTTGATGTCCGACATCGGTTTTTCTTCGGCGGAGTCTCCGCCTACACTCATCGCCATTGGCGCAATCCTATCTTTCGCATCCTGTCTCCGGACCATGAAGGCCCGGAAGGCGGCCGCGCGGCGCGGCGATCCCGCGCCGCGCGGCCGTCAGTCGAACGTCAGGCCTTGGCAGTGGTGGTCGCGACCGGGGGCGCCTTGGGCGCGGCGGCCGGGGCCTTGCCCTTCGCCGTCGGGCGAACGCGGCCGTCCGAAGCGAGATAGCCGAGCACGTCGTTCGCGAAGCCGCTCATCTGCTCCGCGATCGCCTTGTTGCGGCGCTGCAGCCAGTTGTAGGCGAGCACGGCCGGAACCGCGACGACCAGGCCGAGCGCGGTCATGATCAGCGCCTCGCCGACCGGGCCGGCGACGGTGCCGATCGACGCGTCGCCCTGCGCACCGATCTTGATCAGCGCGCGGAAGATGCCGACGACGGTGCCGAACAGGCCGATGAACGGCGCGGTCGAACCCACGGTGGCGAGGAACGCCAGGCCGCCGTTGAGCTGCGAGTTGATCGAATCCTCCGAACGCTTGAGCGAGCCGTGCAGCCAGTCATGCGCCTCGATCGGATCGGTCAGCTCCTTGTACTGGTCCTGCGCCTGCAGCGCGTCGTCGACCAGCTGGCGATAGGCCGAGTCCTTCTCGAGCTTCGCCGCGCCCTCGCGCAGGCTGGCGTTGTTCCAGAAGGTCGCGCGGACGCGCTTGTACTGGTTGAGGATCTTCTGCTGTTCGAACACCTTGGTGAACAGGATGTAGAGCGAGAAGAACAGCATGACCGTCAGGATGGTGGCGGTGCCCCAGGCGATCACGCCGCCTTCGTTCATGGCGTGCAGGATGTCGAAGTTGGTGGGCGGCGGGGCTCCGGCGGGGGCTGCAGCGGCTCCGGCGGTGAGGATGGTCGTCAGCATGTTCAGTTCTTTCCCTTGCAAGAATGTTGGTCAGCGGCGCGGCCGACCGGATTCAGGTTCAGCTTACTCTTGGATCTGCCACCGGAAGCGGAGCGACTTGCGCCCGCCATGGATGGGGTTGCCCGCGGCGTCGAGCGCCGGCGAATAGCGCCCGCGGCGTTCCACCAGGCGGCACGTCGCCTGATCGAGTGCGGACGATCCCGACGAGGAGCTGACCGAGCAGTTCTGGATGCGCCCCTGGGCGTTCACCTCGAACGAGATGCCGACCGACCCCTGCTCGCCGGCGCGCAGCGCGGACGGCGGATAGTCGTCGTTGGTCACCCATGATCCGGGGTTGCCCTTGGCGGCGGCGGCCTTGCTGATCGCAGGCGGAGGCGGCGGGGGCGGCGGCGCGGGCGGTGCCGGCGGCGCGGGCGGCGTCGGCGGCTGGCTCGGCGGGATGACGTTGCTCAGGTTGATGTTGGGCGCGGGCGCCGGAACCTGAACGATCGGCTTCTGCACAACGACCGTGGTCGGCGGCGGGGGAACCGGGCTGTCGGGGGGAGGAGGCGGCGGAGGCACTTCCTCGGGCGGGGGCGGCGGTTCTTCGATGTCGAAGGTCGACATCTCTTCCGCCTTCTTCTTGATATATTGGTAAGCGAGGCCGGTTACGAACACGTAACCCAATGCCGCCAGGATAATCGCCACGATCACGCTCGCGACGATACGGCTGCCTCCTACATCACGATCTGCGTAGGCCATTCAGCAACATAACTCCTTCATTCGGCCGCGCCGTTGCCCGGCACCGTGGCATCTTTATCCGGCGTGGCTCGACCGTGCGGTCGTGAACGACCACCGGCAGAGGCGCGAGTCCTATCGCGGCGATTTGCGTGACGCAAACGCTTTGTCGGACGCAATAAACGTATAATCCGCAGGTGGCAGAAATATTTCTGTATGGCTGGCGCGCGTTCGCCTAGACTCGCGGCCATGCTCCGGACCTGCCTGTTCTCGCTTTCCGCCGCAATTGCCGCAACTTCGCCGCAATTGTTAACGCCCGCTACGGCCCAGGCCGTGGCTCAGTCCGCCACCCCCCTGCCCGGCTATGCCGAGGTCGCCGATCTGGTGCTGGTCTCGCCGATCCTGCTCGATGCGCAGGTCCGCAGCGCGGTGCGAATCAAGGGCGCGGAGGCCGCGAACGTCGCCCAGGGCCGAATCCGATTCTATGTCGAGGCCGACGTCCTCGCCCTGATTCGCGCGCCCGGGGCGATGCCGACCCGCATCGGCTATGTCGTCGACGTACCGGTCGACGCGCGCGGCCGGCCGCCCAAGCTCAAGAAGCGGCGCGTGCTGCTGTTCGCGCGTCCCGTTTCGGGCCAGGCGACGATGATCCAGCTCGCCACGCTCGATGCCCAGCGCGACTGGTCGGCCGAACTCGACGCCCTCGTCCGGCGCATCGGCGGCGAGGTCGTCGCCCCCGGCGCGCCGCCCGCGGTCACCGGGCTCGGCAACGCCTTCCACGTCCCGGGTACGCTCCCCGGCGAGGGCGAGACCCAGATCTTCGTCCAGACCGCCACCGGCGCGCCGATCTCGCTGTCGATCCTGCGCCGCCCGGGCGAGCAGCGCCGCTGGGCGGTCGCGCTCGGCGAGATCGTCGACGATGCCGCCGCCGCGCCGCAGCGCGACACCTTGCTGTGGTACCGCCTCGCCTGCGGGCTCCCTCGTGCCCTGCCGCGCGCGAGCATCGAGAGCGAGGATCCCGCCAATGCCGCGATCGCGCGCGAGGATTACCAGTTCGTGCTGGCGCAGCTCGGCCCCTGCCGGGGGTAGGCTGCGCCGGACCGGGTATAAAAGGAGACCGCCGGATGCGCTTGCTGCCACTCGTTCCAACGCTCGCCGGCCTCGCCGCCTGCGCCGCCGTGCCCGAGCCCGGCGCGGCGACGCTGACCGGCACGGTCACCTATCGCGAGCGCGTCGCGCTGCCGCCCGATTCGCGCGTGATCGTGACGATCAGCGACGTCAGCCTCGCCGACGCGCCCGCGGCCACGATCGCGCAGAACCAGATCGTCACGGCGGGCCAGCAGGTGCCGATCTCCTTCGCGCTGAGCTACGATCGTACGCGGATCGAGCCGGGGCGCAGCTATGCCGTCTCGGCGCGCATCCTCGACGGGCGCGGCCGGCTCGCCTGGATCAGCGACACGCGCAACCCGCTGCCGCCGCCCGGGCAGAGCATCGAACTGTGGCTGGTGCAGGCCCGGCGCTAGGATTCTCAGGATGCGCCGGTGCCGCTGAACGTCAGCGCCGATGCCGGACCAGCGTGATCCCGATCCGCTCGTCCGCCTCGGCGATGGCGAGCTTGACGATCTCGACCTGCACACGCCGCACCCGTTCGTCGGCGAGGAACAGCGTCTCGGCGATATGGTCCGCCACGCCCTCGATCAACGTGAAATGGACCCCCGCCGGCAGCGCGGTCGACGCCGCGTGCTTGAGGTCGAGATAGCTCTTGGACGCGCTCAGTGGCGTGTCGGGCGCGAAATGCGCGGGCGGCACGAGATCGACGGTGATCGAGATGCGCAGCGGCTGCGGCAGGTGCGTCTCCTCGGAATAGACGCCGGTGAGGACCTGGACCTCGAAATCGCGAACCTGGAGCTGGAGAAGATCGTGCAACGGATGGGCCCTGCGGGATTGATCGGGCGCCCATAGCAGAACGCGCAGCGGCGGAAAGCCTCTCCCTTCCCTACGCGCCCGCGCTGGGCCGCGCCGAGGCCGCTTCATGCCAGCGGCGCAGATGCGTCAGCTGCGCGGACGGCGTCAGCTTCGCCGCGCGCGCGAAATCGATCGTCACCAGCGCGGTGATGTCGGCGAAGCTGTAGCCGTCGCTTGCGATCCATTCGCGGTCGGCCAGCCGCGCGTCGAGCGCCTCGACAAAGCCTTCCCACATCAGCGTCCCGCGCGCGGCGAGCTCGGGGATCTGGGCGGCGGGAAGCCCCGCGCCGGGGATCGCCCGGTCCTTGAACGCAGGCACGGTGTTGCGCAGCACATAGACCGCTGCGGCATAGCCGTCGCCCTCGATCCGCCGGGTCCAGCTCTCGATCCGCCCGATCTCGAGCGGAGTCGTGCCGAACAGCGGCGGCGCTGGATGCAGCGCCTCGAAATAGCGGCAGATCGCCGCCGATTCGCACAGCACCTCGCCATCGTCGAGCTCGAGCGCGGGGACCGCGCCGCGCGGGTTGATGCGCAGATAGGCGTCGCCGAGATGCTCGCCGCTGCGCAGGTCGATCGCCTCGCACGGCACCTCCAGGCCCTTCTCCGCCAGGAAGATGCGCACGCGGCGCGGGCTCGGCGCCCAGGGCGCGTCGTAGAGCTTCATCGCGGGCCTCCTTTCGGAATCGCTTTGAGTCCGTCGCCAATGGCGGCTAAAGGCGCGCGCCCCCGGCGTCCACCCCCGGGCGTGCTGGAGATTTGCCGCGTGTTCGATCTGGTGCCGCTCGCCGATGCGCCCGCCGATGCGGTCGAAGCGCTGCTCGACGCGGCGTTCGGCGCGGACCGGCACATGCGCACCGCCTATCGCGTGCGCGCGGGGACGGCGCCGATCCCCGAGATGAGCTTCGCCGCGCTCGAGCACGGCGCGCTGGTCGGCAGCATCCAGTGCTGGCCCGTCGCGCTCGCCTGCGATGCCGGCGGCGAGGTTCCCATGATCATGGTCGGCCCCGTCGCGGTCTCGCCCGATCGGCAGAATGTCGGGATCGGCCGCGCGCTGATGTGGCAGGCGATTCGCGTGGCGGAGGCCGGCGGCGTCGCGGGCGGCGACGCGCTGATGCTGGTCGGCGACCCCGAATATTACGCCCAGTTCGGCTTCGACGCGGCCGCCACCGGGCAATGGCGCCTGCCCGGTCCGTTCGAAGCGCGGCGCCTGCTCGCGCGGGGCGGCGCGGCGCCGGATCGTGCCGGGATGGTCGGCCGGCGGGCACGGGTCTTTACCGGGGCGATCAAAAGCGCCTAACGGCATCGGACGATGCCGATGACGCCGCAGCCCGATCTCGCCAGCCTCTCGCTCGCCGAGATCGCGCGGCTGGCCGAGGCGCAGAAGCTGCCCCCGGTGGCGAGCTGGAACCCCGAACATTGCGGGTACAGCGACATGCGCATCGCGCGCGACGGCACCTGGTATCACCAGGGCTCGCCGATCGGCCGCCCGGCGATGGTGCGGCTGTTCTCGACCATCCTGCGCCGCGAGCCCGATGGCGGCTACGTGCTGGTCACTCCCGTCGAGAAGCTCGACATCGATGTCGAGGACGCGCCCTTCGTCGCGGTCGAGATGAAGGTCGAGGGCGACGGCGCCGCGGCGGAGATCGCCTTCCGGCTCAACACCGGCGATCTCGTCCCCGCCGGCCCCGATCATCCGATCCGCTTCGAGGCGCGCGAGGACGGCCCGCACCCCTATCTTCACGTCCGCGCCGGGCTCGAGGCGCTGATCGCGCGGCCGGTCTATTACGAGCTCGCCACGCTCGCGCTCGGCAATGGCTCGGAACCGCCGGGCATCTGGAGCCGCGGCGCCTTCTTCCCGGTCGAGCCGGCGTGACGCCTGCCGCCCACACCCTGGCCGAACGCCTGCGCGCCGCGCTCGCGGCCGAGCATGACGAGGCGCCGGTGCTGCTTGCCGGCGACTTGCGCGACGACCCCGCCCAGGCCGACGGCGTGCCCACCCCCGCCGCCGTGCTCGTCGCCGTCACCGATCGCCCCGCGCCCGGGGTGATCCTGACCCAGCGCACCGATTCCCTCCGCCGCCATGCCGGCCAGATCGCCTTTCCCGGCGGCCGCATCGACGCCGCCGACGCCGACGCCACCGCCGCGGCGCTGCGCGAGGCGCGCGAGGAGATCGGGCTCGCCCCCGAAGCGGTCGAGCTGGTCGGCCTCGCCGATCGCTACCGCACCGTCACCGGATTCGAGGTCCAGCCCGTGGTCGGCGTGATCGCCCCCGGCCTGCGCTTCGTCCCGCAGCCCGAGGAGGTCGCCGCAGTGTTCGAGGTACCGCTCGATTTCGTGCTCGATCCCGCCAACCATGTCGAGACCAGCGTCGAATGGCAGGGCCGCGACCGGCATTATTTCGAGATCGCGTGGCAGGGCCACCGCATCTGGGGGGCGACCGCGGCGATGCTCGTCAACCTGTCGCGGCGCCTGAGATGGACGAGTTGATGGACCGCCTGATCCTGCCCGACGCCCCGTGGCGGCACCGCCCCGGCCTCGACCGCCTCGCCGCCGCGCTGGGGCCGGGCACCGCGCGCTATGTCGGCGGCGCGGTGCGCGACACGCTGCTCGGGATCGAGGTCACCGATGTCGACCTCGCCACGACCCATGCCCCCGAGCGCGTGGTCGAGCTGCTCCAGCGCGCGGGGATCAAGGTCGTCCCCACCGGCATCGCCCACGGGACCGTCACCGCGGTGAGCAGCGGCACCGTGGTCGAGGTGACCACCCTGCGCCGCGACGTCTCGACCGACGGCCGCCGCGCCACCGTCGCCTTCACCGACGACTGGCGCGAGGACGCGGCGCGGCGCGACTTCACGATCAACGCGCTCTATGCCGACCCGGCGGGCGGCGAGATCTTCGACTATTTCGGCGGGCTCGCCGATCTGGACGCGCGGCATATCCGCTTCATCGGCGATCCGCTGCAGCGCATCGCCGAGGACCATCTGCGCATCCTGCGCTTCTTCCGCTTCCTCGCCCGCTTCGGCGACACCCCCGACCCGGCCGCGCTCGACGCCTGCACCGCGCGCGCCAACGACCTCATGGCCCTGTCGCGCGAGCGCATCCGCGACGAGCTGCTCAAGCTGCTCGTCGCCGCCGATGCGGTGCGCGTGATGCGGCTGATGGTCGAGCGCGCGATCCTCAAGCCCGTGCTGCCCGAGATCGATCTTGCGGGGATCGAGCGCCTCGCCGCGCTCGCGGCGCACGAAGCCGAAGCCGGCCTGCCGGCCGAGGCCGTCCGCCGCCTCGCCGCCGTGCTGCCGTCCGACCCCGCGGTCAACGACGCGGCGGGCGCGCGGCTCAAGCTCTCCAACGCCGAGCGCCAAGCGCTGGCGAGCGCGATCCAGTCCGATCTGGCCGAGGGCCCGTTGCCGCTAGCTTATCGCCTCGGCCCCGGGCGCGCCGCCGACCGGCTGCTGCTGGCGGGGAACGCTGCGGGCGCGCGCGATGCGGCCGGCTGGGCGCCGCCGCGCCTCCCGCTCACCGGCGGCGCGCTGATCGAGCGCGGCCTGTCGAAGGGTCCCGACGTCGCCAGGGCGTTACGCCGGGTCGAGGACCGCTGGATCGCCGAGGGCTTCCCCGACGCGGCGCGCGTCGCTCAGCTCGCCGACGCGGTGGTCGCCGAATTGCTGTCGCGCGACAGCAGCGCATAGGCGTCGTCCGGCGCCAGCGGGCGCGCATAGAGATAGCCCTGGCCATAGGTGCAGCCGAGCGCGGCGAGCGTCTGGCCGAGCTCGTTGGTCTCGATGCCCTCCGCCGTGGTGCGCATCCCCAGCGCCTGCGCCAGGCTCAGGATCGCGCGCACGATCGCGATCTTGTCGCGGTCGGCGAGCATCCCCGTGACGAAGCTGCGGTCGATCTTGAGCACATCGATCGGCAGCTTCTGGAGATAGGCGAGGTTCGAATAGCCGGTGCCGAAATCGTCCATCGCCAGCGTCGTGCCGAGCGCCTTCAGCGCCTGCATCGTGCGCGCGATATGGTCGGGGTCGGTGACCAGCGCGCTCTCGGTCAGCTCGAGCGTGATGCGGCGCCCGTCGATCCCGTTCGCGGCCAGCGCGGCCTCGACCATCGGCGCGATCTGGTCGCGCTGCAGCTGGATCGCCGACAGGTTGACCGCGACGTTGACCCCGCAATCGCCCCCCGCCGCCGCATCCCATTGTGCGACGGTGCGCGCGGCCTCGTGCATCGCCCAGCGACCGAGCGGGACGATCAGCCCCGATTCCTCGGCGACCGGGATGAACTCGGTTGGCGGCACCGCCTCCCCGCTCTCGGTGATCCAGCGCGCGAGCGCTTCGAACGAGACGATGCGCCCGGTCGCGAGATCGCAGATCGGCTGGAAGTTGAGCGACAGCGCACCATTGTCGATCGCGCGCCGGAGCTCGGTCTCGATGCCGAATTGCTGGCGGGCGAGATCGAACGCCTGACTGTGGTAGATTTCGGTGCGCCCGCTCTTCTTCGCGCGCTTCATCGCGAACTGCGCGTGGCGGATCAGGTCCTCGGCCTCGTCGACCGTCTCGTCGCCGATGGCGATGCCGATCGAGCAGTCGACCCGGATTTCGAAGTCGGACAGCCGGAACGGCGTGGTCAGCGCGTTCTGGATGCGCTTGGCGACGTGGAGCGCGTCGCTCGCGCCCTCGTCCAGCGCGAGCTGGATCGCGAACTCGTCGCCGCCAGTGCGCGCCAGCACGTCATGCGCGCGCAGCGCCCCCTTCACGCGCCGCGCCACCGAAATCAGCAATTCGTCGCCCGAAAGGCCGCCCAAACAGGCATTCACGCGGCTGAACCGGTCGAGGTTGATGACCAGCACCGCAAACCCCTCCATCCCGCCCCGCGCGATCTCCTCTTCCAGCTGTTCGGCGAAACCCGAGCGGTTGGGCAGGCCGGTCAGGCTGTCGCTGAGCATCTCGCGCCGCAGGCTGCGCTCGGTGCGAAGCTCGGAAGTATGGTCGATCAGCGTCACCAGGCAACGGCCGCTCGCCTTCTCCGCGGGGCGCCGCGCGAACTTGACGCGGAAGCAGCGGGAGTCGACCGCGTCGCCCAGCTCCCAGCTCATCTCCTGCTCGGTCGCGTCGGATTCGACGAAGGCGACGATCTTGTCGCCGAGCAGGCGGATCAGCGGCGACTGGTCGGCGACGGTGCCGAGGCCGGCGATGCGGAAGGGGCGGTTGACCGCCTCGAACGCGAACCGCCCGTCCCGCCACTCGACCACCGCCGCGGGCACGGGGAGCATGTTGAGGACCTGCGCCGCGCTGCTCGGTCCAAGGCGGCGCGCGTCGTCGCCCTCGACCGGGATCGGGGCCTGAACGGTCTTGTCCTTGCTTCGGCGGGACATCAGCATCACGCCGCGGGGCTACCGCGATTTGGTTAAGAGCCGCTAAAGGCGGCGCGCAAAAACACCCGATTCAGAACCGGTTGTCGCGCGGAAAGCCCATCGGCGGCATCCGTCCCGCCGCCCCGCGCGCCGCGCGCCACGAGGCCAGATCTGTCTCGGTCCGCATCCGTCCCTGCTCGCCCCCCATCCGCCAGGACAGCCCGTCGGCGAAGCGGAAGGTGACCGCATCGCTGAGCCCGCCGTCTCGATAGCGCTGCAGCTGCACGCCCTGCCCGCGCGCCAGCTCGGCGAGCTCGCTGAGCGGGAACACCACCAGCTTGCGGTTGTCGCCGATCGCCGCGACATAATCGTCCTCGGGCTTGACCGGCTTGACCAGCTTGAGCACCGCGCCGGGCCGCGGCGTCACCACCTGCTTGCCCTTGCGCGTCTCGGCGATCACGTCCTCGGTCCTGACCAGGAAGCCGCGCCCGTCGCTCGCCGCGACCATCAGCTTCGCCGCCGCACTCGCCGGCAGCAGCCCGACGATCCCGGTCCCGCCGTCGAGGTCGATCATCAGCCGCACCGGCTCGCCGAACCCGCGTCCGCCCGGCAGCCGGTCGCCCGCCAGCGTGTAGAAGCGGCCATTCTCCGCCGCGAGCAGCAGCTTGTCGGTGGTCTGCGCGTGGAAGGCGAGGAACGGCCCGTCGCCTTCCTTGAACTTGAGCGTCTCGGCGCCGGCCAGCTCGACATGCCCCTTCATCGCGCGGATCCAGCCGCGCTGCGACAGGATCACCGTGATCGGCTCGCGCTCGATCATCGCCTCGAGCGGGATCTCGCGCGCCGGCGCCGCCTCGGCGACCAGCGTGCGGCGCGCGCCCAGCGCGGTCTCGGGGCCGTAGCGCTCGCGGATCTTGCCGAGGTCGCGCTTCATCCGCGTGCGCTGCCGCGCGTCGCTCGCCAGCAGCGCCTCGAGCTCGGCCTGCTCCTTGGCCAGCGCTTCGCGCTCCTTGCGCAGCTCCATCTCCTCGAGCTTGCGCAACGCGCGCAGCCGCATGTTGAGGATCGCCTCGGCCTGGCGGTCGGTCAGCTCGAACTCGGCCATCATCACCGGCTTGGGCTCGTCCTCGGTGCGGATGATCTGGATCATGCGGTCGAGGTTGAGGAAGGCGATGATATAGCCGTCGAGCAGCTCCATCCGGTCGGCGATCTTCTGCAGCCGGTGCGTGGAGCGCCGCTGCAGCACGATGAACTGGTGATCGACCCATGCGGAGAGCGCCTGGCGCAGGCTCATCACCCGCGGCGTGCGCGTGTGGTCGAGCACGTTGAGGTTGAGCGGCACCCGCGTCTCGAGGTCGGAGAGGCGGAACAGGCTCTCGATCAGCGTCTCGGGATCGACGGTGCGCGCGCGCGGCTCGAGCACGATGCGGATCTCGGCATCGGATTCGTCGCGCACGTCCGCCAGGATCGGCAGCTTCTTGTCGTTGATCAGCGCGGCGATCTGCTCGATCAGCTTGCCCTTCTGGATGCCATAGGGGATTTCGCTGACGACGATCTGCCACGTCCCGCGCCCCTGGTCCTCCAGCGCCCATTTGGCGCGCACGCGGAAGCTGCCGCGTCCGGTGGCATAGGCCTCGGCGATCGCCGCCGGGCTGTCGACGACGATGCCGCCGGTCGGGAAGTCCGGCCCCTTGACCAGTTCGAGCACCGCCGCGTCCTCGGCCCTGGGCTGGTCGATCAGCAGGATCGCCGCGTCGATCAGCTCGGCGGCGTTGTGCGGCGGGATGCTCGTCGCCATCCCCACCGCGATCCCGCTCGCGCCATTGGCGAGCAAATTGGGGAACAGCCCGGGGAACAGCTCGGGCTCGTTCTCCTCGCCGTTGTAGGTCGGCTTGAAGTCGACCGAATCCTCGTCGAGCCCGTCCATCAGGTCGATCGCGACCTGGGTCAGCCGCGCCTCGGTGTAGCGATAGGCGGCGGCGTTATCGCCGTCGATGTTGCCGAAATTGCCCTGCCCGTCGACCAGCGGGTAGCGCAGCGCGAAGGTCTGCGCGAGGCGCACCATCGCATCGTAGACCGACTGGTCGCCATGCGGATGGTATTTGCCGATCACGTCGCCGACCACGCGCGCGCATTTCTTGTAGCCCTGGCTCGGATCGAGCCGCAGCAGCCGCATCGCCCACAGCAGGCGCCGGTGCACCGGCTTGAGGCCGTCGCGCACGTCGGGCAGCGATCGCGCGGTGATCGTCGACATCGCATAGACGAGGTAACGCTCGCTCAGCGCGCTATCGAACGGGGCATCGACGATCTGGTCGAAAGGATCGGAAAGGTCGGTGGACATCCGCGGGCGATAGCAGGGCGATCGCAGCCTTGCGAGAGTCCCTTACGCCGGCGGCGGCACCAGCGCGCTGTAGGGATCGTCCCCCAGCGAGGCGCGCACCTCGGCCAGCAGCCAGTCGCGGAACGCGCGGATCTTGGGCGTGTGGCGCTTGCTCTCGGGATAGACCAGCCAGAAGCTGTTCCGGTAGTAGACGGTGTACGGCAGCACCTGCACCAGCTGCCCCGTGGCGAGCGCCGGCAGCCACATCGCCGGCGACAGCACCGCCAGGCCATGCCCGGCGATCGCCGCGCTGCCCATGTGCACCTGCGATTCGAAGCCGATCCCGGGCTGCGAAATCTCGACCTTGTCGTCGAGCACGGTGTCGAACCACAGCTGCCACCAGCGGTCGTCGGGCGACACGCGCGGCAGGTGCAGCAGGTCGGCGGGCGTGCGGATCGGCGGATGCCTGGCGAGGAAGGCGGGGCTCGCCAGCACCGTGAACGGCATCCGCATCAGGAAGTGGGAGACCATTCCCGGCCACGGGCCCGGTGCGCCGCGGATCGCGACGTCGGCGTCGCCGGCGGCAAGGTCCACCACCGCGTCCGACACCCGCACGCGCACCGCGAGGTCGGGCCGGGAGACCTGGAAGCCGCCCAGCCGCGCCGCCAGCCAGTTCGCCGCGAACGTGGTGGGGGCGGAGATGGTGATGACCGAATCATCCTCCGCCCGCGCCGCGGCAAAGGCTTCGGCGAGCCCGTCGAACGCCGCGCTCACCTGCGGCGCGATCCGCTCGCCCAGCGGCGTCAGCACGACCCCCCGCCCCTCCTTTCGGAACAACGGAATGCCGAGCCGCGCCTCGAGCAGCTTCACCTGGTTGCTGACCGCCGCCTGGGTCATCCCCAGCTCCTCGGCGGCGCGCGTGAAGTTGCCGCGGCGCGCCGCCGCCTCGAACACGCGGACGGCAGCGAGCGGGGGCAGGTTGCGCATGCGTATTCATAAGCACAGATGATGAATCGCGTCGATCCTTTTGTTGGTCCCGCGCAACGGTTTCTCCCATTTGGAGCGCACCGCAATCCGGCGGCTGAGATGGAGCAGGGCGATGCGCAACGAATTGGACGACCGCTACTGGGCGGAGAATCACCAGGTGTTGAGCGACGGGATCGATCGCGGTCTCCGGCGCCTCCGCGACGCCGCGGTCAAGGCCGCGCGACGCCTCACCGCCTGGTTCGCGCCCGACAAGAGCGAAGAGGCGCGCAAGCGCAACTATTGCATCGGCTGAGCGCGCCATCAGCCACGTCAACCACCTGATTTCTGGTACGATTCCACCAATATCAAATGTGGCCGAAAAGAGGCATTGCCGAACACCCTCTAATGTGATGTTCTATCAATGCACGACGAATCGTGCATCTTGAGCGACGAACGGACGTCCTTGGAGAGGAGTTGCACCCATGCGGTGGACATCAGGTTCGGCACTTCTGGTTCTGGCATCGACGATCGCGGCCTGCGGCCCGGCGCCCCAAGGCGAGCGCGAATCCGCATCCGAACAAAGCTACGCGCCAAGCGAGGTGCGGCCGCCCGCGGAGATGGCGGCGGATCGCGGCGGCGCGCCCACGAATGCCGCCGGGGCGCCGGCCGGGATCGCCGTCACCGCCTCGCCGGGCGTCGCGTTCAATTATCGATATGCCTTCAGCCTGCCCGCCGCGCGGGTCGCCGCCGCGCAGGAGGATCATGCCGCGGCGTGCGAGAAGCTCGGGATCGCGCGCTGCCGCATCACCGGCATGCGCTACCAGCTGCTCGGCGAGGACCGGGTAACGGCGATGCTCGCCTTCAAGCTCGACCCCACGCTCGCCCGCCAGTTCGGCAAGGAAGGAATCGCCGCGATCCAGAAGGCGGAGGGCACGCTGATCGATGCCGAGATCACCGGCACCGATGCCGGCGCCGAGATCAGCCGCCTTGCCGCCGAGCGCGCCCGCCTGACCGAGGAGCTCGCCCGCATCGACCGCGAGCTCGCGCGCACCAACCTGCCCGCCAGCGAGCGCGTCGAGCTGCAGACCCAGCGCGCCGGGATCACTCAGCGCCTCGAGGCGGGGCGCGCCGCGACCGGCGAGCAGCGCGAGTCGCTCGCCAATACGCCGATGACCTTCGACTATCGCTCGGGCCGCGCGGTGCGCGGGTTCGATGCGGGGGCGCCGCTCACCAGCTCGCTCGACCTGCTCGCCGCCTCGGCGCAGGCGACGCTCGCCTTCGTTCTCGGCGCGATCGCGGTGCTCGGCCCGCCGGCTCTGGTGGCGCTGATCGGCCTGCTCGTCTGGCGCCGCTTCCGCCAGCGCGCGCGCCGTCCCAAGCCGGCGGAAACCACGGCCAGCGATTGATTGCGCGCAGGGGCCGCTTCCGATATAGGCCCCGCGTTGAAGCCCCGGCGCTGCGCGACCTACGCGCCGCCGGGGCACCGTGTTTCTAAAGGACTCCCGCGCATGGCACGCCGCCGCCAGATCTACGAGGGCAAGGCTAAGATCCTCTACGAAGGCCCCGAGCCCGGCACGCTGATCCAGTATTTCAAGGACGATGCGACCGCGTTCAACGCCCAGAAGAAGGGCACGATCAGCGGCAAGGGCGTGCTCAACAACCGCATCAGCGAGCACATCTTCACCCTGCTCGGCGGGATCGGCATCCCCACGCACTTCATCCGCCGCCTCAACATGCGCGAGCAGCTGATCCGTCAGGTCGAGATCGTCCCGATCGAGGTCGTGGTGCGCAACGTCGTCGCCGGCTCGCTGTCGAAGAAGCTCGGGATCGAGGAAGGCACGCAGCTGCCCCGCACGATCATCGAATATTATTTCAAGGACGATGCGCTCGGCGATCCGATGGTCACCGACGAGCATATCCTGTGCTTCGGCTGGGCGACCCAGGACGAGCTGCACGACATGGCCGACATGGCGATCCGCGTGAACGACTTCATGTCGGGCCTGTTCGCCGGGATCGGCATCCGTCTGGTCGACTTCAAGCTCGAGTTCGGGCGGATCTGGGACAATGACTATGCCCGGATCATCCTGGCGGACGAGATCAGCCCCGACGGCTGCCGGCTGTGGGACATCGTCTCGGGCGAGAAGCTCGACAAGGACCGCTTCCGCCGCGATCTCGGCGGCGAGGTCGAGGCCTATCAGGAAGTCGCCCGCCGCCTCGGCCTGCTGCCCGAGGGCGCGGACTCGGCGGTGCTCGACCTCGAGACGCACCGCAAGCGCCGGGGAAAGTAGGGCGGCCGGCCGCAGCCTCTCGTCACCCCGGCCTCGGGCCGGGGTCCCGCTGTGACCGCTTCCCCCTACCCCCGCGCCTTCATCCCTGCGATGATCCCGAACACGAACGAGCAGATCAGCGCCATCGTCACCATGCCGCCGGGGTCGCTCCAGCCGAAATAGTCGCGGCCGAACGCCACCAGCACGACGAACATCACGATCGCCAGAAACGCCATTACACGCACTCCCCCGCGTCGGCGCCCCCATGGCCGCGACTCGGCGGAGCCGAGTGTCGCAGCGCACGGTAAATGACCGATGAAGCCTTGCGTTTCTGTTGGGGCGGCACCGGCCCTCTCCCCCACCCGGCCACCCAACGCAAGTGTATTCTATGGGTGGCCGGGTGGGGGAGTGGGCCGGTGCCGGTTCGGCGAAGCCGAACACCGGGCTTGAACCCGCGCCTCGCGCGGCCCATAGGGCGCGGCAAATCCCCGGAGGCAACATATGAAGCTGCGCATCGTCGTCACCCTCAAGAACGGCGTGCTCGACCCGCAGGGCAAGGCGATCGAGCATGCGCTGGGCTCGCTCGGTTTCTCGGGCGTGGGCGAGGTCCGCGTCGGCAAGCTGATCGAGCTCGACGTGGCCGACGGCACCAGCGACGCCGACATCGACGCGATGTGCCAGAAGCTGCTCGCCAACACCGTGATCGAGAACTACCGGATCGAAAAGCCATGAAGACCGCGGTCATCGTCTTTCCCGGCTCCAACTGCGACCGCGACCTCGCCGTCGCGCTGGAGAGCGTCACCGGCACCAGGCCGCACATGGTGTGGCACGGCGAGAGCGAGCTGCCCGACGGCCTCGGGCTGATCGCGCTGCCGGGCGGCTTCTCCTATGGCGACTATCTCCGCTGCGGCGCGATCGCGGCGCGCTCGCCGGTGGTGTGCGCGGTGGTCGAGGCGGCCGGGCGCGGCACGCCGGTGATCGGCGTGTGCAACGGCTTCCAGGTGCTGACCGAGACCGGGCTGCTGCCGGGCGCGCTGATGCGCAACGAGGGGCTCAACTTCGTGTGCCGCGACGTCGCGCTGACCGTCGACAACAGCCAGACGATCTTCACCAGCCGCTATGCCGCGGGCGAGACGCTGTCGGTCCCGGTGGCGCATCACGACGGCAATTACTTCGCCGACGCCGAGACGCTCGACCGGCTCGAGGGCGAGGGCCGCATCGTCTTCCGCTATGGCGAGGACGTCAACGGCTCGGCGCGCCAGATCGCGGGCATCGTCAACGCCGGGGGCAATGTGCTCGGCATGATGCCCCACCCCGAGCGCAAGATCGAGGCCGCGCATGGCGGCACCGACGGCCGCCGCCTGTTCGAAGGGCTGCTCGAAGCGGTCGCCTGAGCACGCCGCCCGGCAAGCCGGCTCGACCGTTTCCACCCCGCGACGCGGACTCGCGCTCGCGCGGACGGATGCGCCGGGCGTGGCGATGTTCCACCTTCCCACCGCAACGCGGACGCGCGTTTCGCGCGAAAGCCAACATCGTCACCGACTTGTTCCACTTTCCCCACCGTAAGCGGACACTGCCGCCGGCGCCCGCGACCCCTGGACTCCCGTGTAAAAATACCTATATGGTTATCTCGATGCGCGGGTCTGGAACAATTTGGTGGTGCGGGCGAGCAGCAGGATCGCGCTCGGCCAGACCATCGCGTTCCACACGTCCTGCCAGTTGGCCGCGGGCATCAAGGGATAACCGGAGGCGAGCGAATCCCGGATGTCCCACGCCTCGCCCGCGATCGCCGCGACGAGCACCAGCAGCCACGGCTTCCAGCTGCGCAGCGGCCAGCGCAGCAGCAGGCAGCTGCCGAGGAACAGCGCGAGCGCGATGTGGACGTGCAGCGCGTCCTTGGCGAGGCCGGTATGATCGACCAGCCATAGCTTGGCCGCCTGGAAGATGCTGTCGTTCATTCAGACCCGCGTGCGGAAAGGGGTGAAGTCGGTGCCCTCGTCATACACGTCCACGCCCTCGCGCCGCTTGAGGAAGCCGACCACGGCATAGGTGACGGGCGTGAGCAGCACTTCCCAGCTCACCTTGAGCACCCATTGGGTGACCAGCACCTTGAGCACAAGATCGTTGGTCCAGCCCTGCGCGCCCCAGAAGGCGAGCGGGTAGAAAATCAGGCTGTCCACCCCCTGCCCGGCGAAGGTCGAGCCGATCGTGCGCGACCACAGGTGCCTGCCCTTGGTCCACAGCTTCATCTTGGCGAGCACGAAGGAATTGACGAATTCCCCCGCCCAGAAGGCGATGACCGAGGCGAAGACGATGCGCGGCACCTGGCCGAAGATCGTCTCGTACGCCGCCTGGTTGGTCCAGTCGGGCGCGGGCGGCAGCGCGACCACCACCCAGGCCATGAACGCCATGAACAGGGTCGCGACGAACCCCGCCCAGATCACCCGCCGCGCGCGGGCATAGCCATAGACCTCGGTCAGCACGTCGCCGAGGACATAGGAGAGCGGGAAGAACAGGATCCCCGCGCCGAACGGCCACCACGTCTCCCAGAAGGGCAGCCAGACCTGCGCGACCTTGCCGGCGCCGAGCACGTTGGAGAGCAGCAGGATCGCGACGAACGCCGCCATCACATAGTCGTAATAGCGGAAATGCCCGCCCGCGACCTGGCCTGCATTGATCCGCACCGGTGCCGCTTCGCCGTCCATCGCCACTCCCCTGCTCGAGGCCGCGGACTATGATGCCGGTTCCCCGCCCGCGCAATCCGCGCTAACGCATCGCCAGCGCGCGCCCGTAGCTCAGCTGGATAGAGCACGAGCCTTCTAAGCTTGGGGCCGCAGGTTCGAATCCTGCCGGGCGCGCCAATCGCTCAGCCGCGTCCGAGCTTGCCGCGCCACGAGGAGACCCCGTTGACCAGCTCGTCCGCGCGCAGCGTCACCGGATCGTAGAGCTGCTTGCCGCGCGCATCGATCACGTTGAAGCTCAGCATCGGCGTGCCGCCGGTCAGGTCGAAGTCGAGGATCCCGGCATTGTTGATCCCCAGCAGGGGCGGGCGGATCATGCGGTCCGGGACCATGGCGGCGATGCGCGCCTCGATCCCGTCGGCCGATTCGGCGAGGGCCTGGGCGAGCGCCGAGCTCACCAGGTCGTAAAAGTCGTACCCCCCGCGCTCGGACCAGGGTGCGCAGGCGACATAGGGGAAGTGCGTGTCGCCCGACAGCAGCACCACGCCGCTGATCTTCTCGTCGCGGATGAAGTCGAACAGGCGCGTACGCTCGTGCTGATAGGCCGACCAGCTGTCGCCCCCGGGCCCCTTGAAGCGCGACCAGCCGCTCCCGCACGACAGCAGCTTGAACGGCGCGCGGCTGGCCAGCAGCCGCGCCTTGAGCCACTCGAACTGGCCCTTGCCCAGGAACTCCTTGTCCGGCGTGTCCGGGTCGGCGTCGGGCGCGCGATGATAGCGGTCGTCGAGGAAGATGAAGTCCACCCCGCCATAGGAATAGTCGAAGAACACGCCCGGCGTGTCGGGCAGGCCCGCCGAGGGATTGGCCCAGAATTGCCGGAAGATCGCCAGCGCCTCGCGCCGGATCGGGTTGGTGCGGTCGTAATTGTCGAGCCCGTAATCGTGATCGTCCCAGATCGCGAGCTGCGGCACGTTGCGCCCGACCGGCTGGAACGACGGCACGAAGCGCTGCCGCTGATACTCGCTGACCAGCGTCGCGGGGGTAATCGAATCGCCGTAGATGTTGTCGCCGAGCCAGAAGAACAGGTCCGGGCGATATTGCGCGACCGCGCGCCAGATCGGCTGCTCGGGGTCGTTCTGGACGCGCGCGCACGAGCCGAAGGCGACGCGGAAGCGCGCCGGCGCCGCGGGCGCGGTGCGGACCTGCGGCGGCAGGCGGTCGCGCAGATACTTGTCCTGCTTGCCGCTGGAGAGCACGCGATAGTGATAGACCGTGTCGGGCTGCAGCCCCTCGATGCGGATCACCAGCGTGTAATTGTCCTCCGCCCGCGCGCGTCGCGGCGGCGTGCGCTTCCACGGGCCGGCCACGGGATCGGTGGTGTATTCGACCACCGCGTCGAAATAGTCGCCGGAGAGCTGCATCCAGATCGGCACGCTGGTCTGCGTGACCGCGCCCACCATCGGCCCGAGCATGAGGCGCGGCGTGCCGTCGGGATTGGGCTCGGCCCAGGCGGGGAACTGCGTGGCGACGCCGGCGGCGGCGGCGCTGGCGAGGAAGCTGCGGCGAGAGTTTTTCATGGGCCTGCCCGAACGAATGCGGGAGGGCGACGCGGCACCCTCCCGCGTGGACCTAGAAGCGCTTCGAGACCGACAGGCGGAACTCCCGCCCGAAAATCTCGGAGCTGGAGATAAAGAACTTGTCGTGGTTGCGGTAGTTGACGTTCGCCGGCGCGGTCAGGTTCGAGCCGGTCAGCGAGATCTTGAGGTCGCCCGCGAAGGTGTAGCTGAGCTGCGCGTCGACCGTCTCGCGCGCGGCGCGGTAATTGTCGAGGTCGGGGTTCGCCCCGAACGCGCTGCCGGTCGCCGGGCCCTGATAGGAATAGGCGACGCGCCCGGCGAACCCGCCCCGCTCGTAATAGAGCTGCGCGTTGTAGATCCGGTCCGCCTGGTTGAAGAAGGGCACGCGGCCGTTCGGGCGGCCGGGGATGTCGATCTCCACCTCGGAGTCGATGAACGCGGCATTGGCATAGACGCCGAAGCCGTCGAACGGCGCGGGCAGCTCGACAAAGTCCTTCTGCACGCTGATCTCGATGCCCTTGATATGGCCCGGGTCGGCGTTGGCGACGGTTTCCTCGACATAGGAGTCGTAGGTCACGCCCTGGAATTCATGATCCCGG
Source organism: Sphingomonas sp. MS122 (assembly GCF_049532975.1). Taxonomy (GTDB): domain Bacteria; phylum Pseudomonadota; class Alphaproteobacteria; order Sphingomonadales; family Sphingomonadaceae; genus Sphingomonas. The sequence goes on from NZ_CP186695.1 coordinate 476,664, forward strand.
AACTCGTTGACGATGCTGTACACGGCATTGTCGATGCGCTTGTAGAAGCCGCCGATCGACACCGAGCCGGACTTGTTCGGGAAATAATAGTCGAGCGACGCGTCGAAGTTCAGGCCCTTGTAAGGCTGGAGGTCGGGATTGCCGATCTCGACCGAGGCATTGAGGTTCACGACGTCGTTGGCGGCATCGTAGGATTCGCTCACCACGACCGTCGAGATCGGCGCGATGTCGGTATAATCGGGCCGGCCGATATTGGTCGTCACCGATCCGCGCAGCAGCCAGTTCTTGCCGATGTCCCACCGCGCCACCAGCGCCGGCAGCACGTTGGTGTAGCTATGGCGGCGCGAGATATCGATGATGTCGCTGGTCTTGAACGGCACCTCGCCAAGGCGCGAGCGGCCCGCCGGGATGCCGGGGTTGGAGGTGACCGACGCGACGAACCCCTGCGCGAAGATGTCGGAATCGGTATGCTCGACGCGCGCGCCGGCGATCACGCTGAACGATGGCGTGACATGGAAATCGAGCATCGCATAGCCGGCATAGATGTTCTCATCGAGCCGGTAGTCATTCTCCATCGAATTGGCCGCCGCGCTCACCGCGTCGTAGGTGAAATATTCCGGATGCGCGGCGAAGAAGGCTTCGTAGCCGGCGCGGTTGGGTGCGATCAGGCTGAGGCCGGGGATCGGCTCGTACGGCTCGCCGCGGCCGTCCGCGAAGTTGAGGTAGAGGCCGTCGAACCCGGCCAGCGTCGTCACCGGGCCGGTGAACTGGTAGCGATAGTCGCTGTCGTCGACCGACTTGTCGCGCAGGATGAACTTGCCGCCGGCGCGCAGCTGCAGCTCGTGGCCGCCCAGCTCGCCGTCCCAGGTCACGTCGAGATTGCCGGTCCAGGTCTCCTCGATCACCGTCGAGGTGACGCCGCGCAGGCGGAAGACGCGGTTGAAGCCGGGATCGAGGAAGGTCAGGCCGTTGCCGAGCGCGGTGTTGAACCCGGTCGGCCTCGCGATGCCGCGCTCGTCGAACGCGAAGGTGATCGCCGGGCTCTCGCTCGGCAGCGCGCCGAGCGTGTCGGTGATCGATTCGAAATAGCGCTGATAGGGGTTGAGCTCCTTGGCGGTGGTGTAGTTGAGGTTGGCCTGGACGGTCCAGGCGCTGCCGAAGCGCTTCTCGCCGCCGAGGACGAGCTGGTGCACCGGCCGCTGCTGGACCTCGACGCGGTTCTCCATCTGCGCACGGTAGCCGGCATAGCCGAACTCGGTCAGGGAGGTCGGGTTGAGGATCGGTCGCCGCACCGCGGGCGCGGGGACCGCCCGGCCCTGGAGCCCGCGGATCGTGATCTGCGGGCGCGTGCGGTCGTCGTCATACTGGGTGAAATAATAGCGCAGCCATGCCCGCGTGGCCTCGTCCGGGCGGTATTCGACGTTCACCGAGCCGCCATAGCGATGCTTCTCGCCGATCGACTGGGCGAGCACCACGCTGGTCGGGAAATAATAGTCCGTCGGGAATCCCGCCGCGGTCTGAGGCGATGAGGTCGTATAGATCTGCGACGTATATTGCTTGAACCAATATTCGCCGCTCGCGAACACCGCGAGCGTGTCGTTGAAGAACTTGTGGGCGAAGGCGACATTGCCGGCGAAGATCCGGTTGTCCTTGCCGAGGTCGTTATAGCCGGCTTCGGCCGCGACGTTCAGATAGGTGTCCTTATAGTCGAAGCCGGTCGGGGTCACGATGTTGACCGTGCCGCCGATCGACTGGCCGTCCATGTACGGCAGCGTCACCTTGTTGATCTCGACCCGCGACAGCGCGCTCGAGCTCAGCACGTCGAGCGGCGCCGCGCGGCCCGACTCGCCATCGGTGTCCGACACCGCGATGGTCTGGCCGTTCATCGTGACATTGTTGAGGATCGGATCGGCGCCGCGGATCGAGACGTAGCGACCCTCGCCCTGATCGCGGATCAGATAGACCGACGGGAGCCGTCGCAGCGCTTCGGCGATGTTGGTGTCGGGCAGCTTGCCGACATCGTCCGCCGACAGGACGTTGACCAGATTGTCGGCCTTGCGCTCGACCTCGCGCGCCTCCGCCAGCCCCTCGCGAAAGCCGTTGACGACCACCTCCTCGGTGGGCGCTTCGGCTGGGGAGTCCGTCTGCGTCGTACCGGAGGTCTGCGCGCCCTGCACCAGGACGAGCGAGCCAGGCGCGGATTCGGTCACACGCAGACCCGTTCCGGAGACCAGCCGCCGCGCGGCTTCGGTGCGGGTATAGCGGCCGCGCAGCGCCGGACTCGTGCGCCGCGACACCACTTCGACCGGAAAGGCGATGCTGATGCCCGCCTGCCGCCCGAACTCGTTGAGCGCCGCGCCGAGATCCTGGGCGGGAATGTTGAGGCTGACCGTCTGCTGCTCGGCCGCCGCCGCCTGCTGCGCACGGGCCGGAGCGATGAACAGCGAGGCGGAGGTGAGCATGGTTGCGCCCAGAAGGGCGTGACGAAGCAGCGACATTTGCGGTTCCCCTGAAGACGCGGCCCGTCATGAATGCTGGACCGTTCGACAGGCCGGATGCGCCGGCGCGGGAAAACCACTAAAGCGACGTGAAATTTTTCGGGCAGCTAAGCATCGGGGCATGGGGAGAGGAGACGGCATGGCCAAGCTCGTGTTCGGAATGAACCAGTCGCTGGACGGCTATGTCGACCATATGGAGTTTGGACCAAGCCCCGCGCTGTTCCGCCACTTCGTCGAGGAAGCACGGGGACAGGCGGGCAGCGTGTACGGCCGCGTGATGTACGGGCTCATGCGCTACTGGGATGACGATCATGCCGAATGGGGCGCGGATGAACGGGCCTTTGCGGCGGCGTGGCGGCGCCAGCCGAAATGGGTCGTCTCGCGCTCGCTGAAGACGGTCGGTCCCAACGCCACGCTTGTGGGGGAGAATCTCGACGGCGCGATCCGCAAGCTGAAGGCCGAGCATCGCGGGGAGATCGAGGTTGCCGGCCCGAACCTGGCGCGAAGCCTCACCGAACTCGGGCTGATCGACGAGTATCGTATCTACCTGCACCCGGTCGTGCTCGGCCGCGGCGCGCCCTATTTCGCCGGACCCCGGCCGCCGCTGCGCCTCATCGCCCATGACCGCATCGGCGAGGATGTGCTCAGGCTGCGCTACGTTCCCGCCTGACCCCCGCGTTCGCCCCGGCGGATCGCCGCACGCTTGGGGCCACCCAACGCAAGCTTTATTGCCTATCCAAAAGATAGGAATAAGGTCGCCGCCATGGAGCCGTCATATGGAGACATGGCCATGTCCATCTTCTCGCCGCATGACGTGAATTCGCCGATCGTCCTGACCGTTCCGGGCCTGGGCGGCTCGGGCCCCTCGCACTGGCAGAGCCTGTGGGAGAATTCGCGTCCCGATACCCGCCGGGTGGAGCTCGGCATGTGGAACACCCCACACCGCAACAGCTGGGTGACCAAGCTCGATCAGGCGATCCGCGAGGCGCAGGCGCCGGTGGTGCTCGCCGCGCACAGCCTGGGCTGCCTCGCCGTCGCCTGGTGGGCCGAGCTCGCAGGGCAGCCCTATGGCTGGCCGGTGGCGGGCGCGCTGCTCGTCGCGCCGGCCGACGTCGACACCGGCTCGCACCATGCATTGCGCGCCTTCGCTCCCTCCCCGGCCAAGCCGCTGCCCTTCCCCTCGATCCTGGTCGCGAGCACCGACGATCCGTGGGTGCATATCGACCATGCCCGCAACCTCGCCGCCGACTGGGGCAGCGTGTTCGTCGACGCCGGACCGCAAGGCCATCTCAACGCCGACAGCGAGCTCGGCTGGTGGCACGAGGGCCAGGCGCTGCTCGATCGTGTGCTCGATGCGGCAAGCGACCGGCGCGGACGGTCGCGGCGCGTCGAGCAGCACAGCGTGCTGGCGGTCAACGCAACGGACGCCGCCCAGCGGCACTATCTGGGGAGCTAGCGCCGGATGAGGCAATATCCATGCTCGTGCGTTAGCAGGAGGCATGGAGCGGCTATGGTTCATCACGAATCCGCATTCGGGATCGGCGACGCGCGAGAAATGCGAGGCGCTGGAGGCGGTGTTCGAGGCACGCGGACTCGTACTCGCCGGGCGGACCGAATTCCCGGATGCGGATATCCCCGGCCAGGACGAGCTGGCGGCGGCGAAGATCGACACCGTCGTCCTGTTCGCCGGGGACGGCACGATCAACGCGGCGCTGTGCGCGCTGGCGGATTGGGACGGCGCCTTTCTGATCCTGCCCGGCGGGACGATGAACCTGCTCGCCAAGGCGCTGCACGGCGACGCCGACCCCGCCGCCATCATCCACGCCGCGCATGATGGCGGGCGCAGGGTCGCCTTGCCCTATGTCGAGGCCGGACCGCACCGCGCGTTCGTCGGCCTGATTCTGGGTCCCGCTGCGCACTGGGCGCGCGCGCGGGAGGCGGCGCGCAACGGACGCGTGGCGCGCGTGCTGGGCGCGATGCGCACCGCGTGGCGGCGTACCTTCGGCAAGGGCATCCGCGTCGCCGGCGTGCCCGGGATGCGCGGCCGCTATCAGGCGGTGTTCGTCGCCCCGGGCGCGAACGGCCTGGAGGTCGCGGCGATCGATGCGCGCGACTGGGCCTCGATCGCCGAGCTCGGCTGGAACTGGCTGACCGGAGACTGGGTCGCCGCGCGCGCGGTGACCGATCGGCACGCCGAGCGGTTGCGCGTGCTGCGCCGCCGCCCGGTGCTGGCGCTGTTCGACGGCGAGCCGGTGACGCTCGCGCCCAATGCCGAGGTCACCGGCGGCGCGACGGGGCCAGCCTTCATCGCCACGCGGGCGGATGCCGCGTGACCCGCCTGTTCCACGTCAGCGACATACATTTCGGCGCGGAGGACCCCGCCGCGCTCGACTGGTTCGCGGGACTGGTTCGCGACGAGCAGCCTGATGCGGTAGTGATGACCGGCGATCTCACCATGCGCGCGCGCTCGCACGAGTTCGAGGCGGCGGCGAAGTGGCTGGAGGGGCTGGGCCGCCCGGTCACCGTCGAGGTCGGCAATCACGACCTGCCCTATTTCAACCTGTGGGCGCGCTTCTTCACGCCTTATCGCCGCTATCGCGCGCTCGAGCGGATGATCGAGCGGCCGCTCGACCTCCAAGGGGTGACGATCGTCCCGCTCAAGACCACCGCGCGCTTCCAGTGGCGGCTCAACTGGTCGAAGGGCCATGTCAGCACGCGCGCGCTGCAGGAGGCGCTGGCGCTGGTCGAGGCGGCGCCGCAGGGGCATCGCATCCTGATCGCCTGCCACCACCCGCTGGTCGAGGCCGGGACGCGCAGCACCTCGCGCACGCGCGGCGGGCGGCGCGCGCTCGCGGCGCTGTCGCAGGCCGGGGCGGACGCAGTGCTGACCGGCCATGTCCACGATCCGTTTGACGTCCGGCACCCGAGCGGCGGCGGCACGGTGCGGCTTATCGGCGCCGGAACCCTGTCCGAACGCGTGCGCGAGAGCCCGCCCTCATTCAACGAGATCCGCATCGCCGGCGTCGAGATCGAGACGATCGCGCGTATCATGGGGGCGACACCGGACCAGCCGCTGTCGCCGCCGGTCGGGTGACACCAACGAAAAAGGCCGCCCCCGAAGGGACGGCCTCTTCGTTCCGCGGTCGCCCGGTCAGAAGCGGAAGGTGACCGATCCGCGATAGGTCTGCACCGACAGGTCGGTCCGCTCGATCGTGGTGTCTGCCGCGATCGACAGGTCGACCGAGCCCGCCTTGAGCGTCAGCCCGCCGCTGATCTCGCCCCAGTCCTTGTCCTCGCCGTTCAGTGCGAACAGCACACCCCGCGTGCCCCCCACCAGATAGGCGTCGACGACGTCCGGCTGGTCCGCGAACTCGTGGACATAGGTGCCGGTGACGAACGGCCGCACCTTCGACGACTTGGCACCGAAGGTGACGCCCGCCCGGCCCTGATAGCTGGTGAAGGCATGACGGCGCAGGTTGAGCGCCACTGGCCCTCCGCTCTCCACCGCGCTGCCGAAGCCGATATGCGTGGCGCGGCCGGCGATGCGCGGGGTGATCTCGATCGATCCGCCGCCCAGGTCCATACCGAGGCCAAGCTCGGAGCTGAGCACCAGCGCCGAGTCCGAGGCGCGCAGCCTGAGCGGCGTGCCGAGGAAATTGACCGATCGCTCGCTGCGCGAGGTGATCGCGCCGGCGGTCACCTGGCCGTCGACCGTGAGGCCGCCGGGGCTCGCCATCTTGGCATAGAGCGTGCCCTGGAAGGCTTCGTTCTTGACCGTCTGACCGCCGAACGAGGGCGTGCCCTCGAGGTCGGTATAGCTCAACGCAAAGCCGATCAGACCGTTGTCGCCCGCCGCGACCTCGATGCCGCCGCCGACATACCAGCCGTCGAAATCGTCACGCCCGCCGATCCCGGTCATCGCGCGGCCGTCACCGGAGAGATAGCCACCGGAGATGAAGCCGCTCATATTGTCGGGCAGCGCGCCTTCCTGGAGCATTGTCGGTGCGGCCATGTCGCTGGCGATGGTGTTGGCGCCGTTCGGCGACAGGCCGAGCGCCGCGACCTGCACCGGTCGGCCATAATGCGCCAGCGTCCCGCCGAGATTCGCTGGGTCGAGGCCCTGGAGGCGAGTGCGGATGAAGTTCGAGTTCGAATCCACCACCGCCAGGCCCAGCGTCTGCACCGTCGACTCGGTGGCCGGGGCGAGGCTCGCCAGCGTCGAGCGGATCGTCGCCGCGTTCTGCAGGTCGAGCGGGCCGTAGAGCGCGTCGAACATCGCCGCATTGGGGCGGTTGGCGTCGAGCAACAGCGCGTAGGTGTAGCCGATCGTGTCGCTGGGCGAGACGACATTGGCATAGCTGCCGGTGATGATGTTCAGCACGACCGAGTTGGCGGTGTAGCTGAGCTTCGGCGTCAGGATCGCGCTGAGCGCAGTCGGCGCGTTGAACGTGCCGGTGACGCCGCCCTGCGCGGTCAGGATCGTGTAGCTGTTGCCGCCGCGCAGCGTGGTCGGCGAGAATGACAACGTCACGTTGCCGCCGAGCGTCGCCAGGCCGTTGGTCGGCGTGGTGCCGTTGAACGTGGTGGCGGCGAGCACGATCCGGTCCGACACCCCATTGGCGCCGACATCGACCAGATAGTTCGATCCCGACGACAGGACGAGATTGCCCTGGAAGGTCAGCGTGCCGGTGGTGGTCAGCGTGCCCGGCGCGATGCTGCCCATCACGCTGGTGGTGAACGGCGCGCGCACGGTGCCGTTGCCGGTCAGCAGGCCCGAGAGCAGCAGATAGTCACCCGGCGAGGTGAGTGTGCCGTTGTTCTGGATCGTGCCGGTGAGCTGACGGATCTCGATCAGGCTGTTGAGCGAGGCGCCGCTGGCGATGTTGAGCTGCGAGGTCGCGCCCATGATCGAGAAACGGTCGATCGTGACCGACGAGTTCAGCGTGACCACGCCGGTGTTGCGCAGCGTGACGTCATAATAGCGCCCCATCTGCCCCGTCGCGCGCACGCCGTCGACATTGTTCGGCGTGAAGTTGGTCGCGCCGGGCAGGCCATTGGCGATCGTCGGCGCCGGGCGCACCGTGTCCGAATAGCCCGGGTCGGCCTGCGCGGTCTCGACCGGCATGGTCAGGCCGGAATTGCCGGTGATATCCGCGACCAGCGGCGCGCTCGTCTCGGTCGCGCCATTGGGCACGTTGTCGCGCACCTGACCGGTGGCGATGTTCACGCACTCGTTGGTCGCGGGATTGGCGGAGCTGCTCGGCGACTGGAAACACAGCTCGCCGAACTCGGGCGCGGTGCCGAGGGCGCCGCCCAGGTTGGTCGGCAGGCCGTTGACGAGCTGGCCGTTGACGATGATCTGGAAGTTCGGATCGAGCTCGGTCACCCAGGCGGTCTGGTCTTCCCAGTTCCGGTTGCCCGCCACCGCGGTGACGTAGCGATAGGGATTGTTGGCGACGATCCAATCCCAATAGAGGAACAGCGGCTGGTAGAAGCTCTGCGTGCCATAGCTGCCGCCGGGCTGCCCGCCGAAGAAGGTCGAGCCGCCCGAGAGCGTGCCGATCACCACCGGCTTCGAGAAGGCGCGGTCGAGGATCAGCGGGCCGCCCGAATCGCCCGGCCCGGTCAGGCCCTCGCGCGGCAGTGCATTGTCGCGGAAGCCGTTGAAATCCTCCGGGTCGGCGCCGGCCTGTCCGCGGCGGGGATCGTCGAAGTCGAGGAAATAGAGCGCCTGCGGCCGCGACGGCGTGCCGGTGGTGCCGAACAGGAACAGGTTGCGGTTGTTGAGCGAGACCAGCGCACCGAGCATGTTCTCGGCGGCGCGGCGGCGGAAATCGCTGCCCGAGGCGGCCCCGGTCGTACCGGTGCCGAAGCTGCCATAGCCCTGCATCTCGACATGATAGCCGGTGCCGGTCGCCGTATTGATGCTGCCCGGCGTCGGGAGCGGCGAGAACAGCAGCGCCCAGGTCGGGATGTTGCGGGTCGGAGTATCGAGCACCGCGGTGGCGACGTCCGCCTCGAGGAAGCACGAGGTCGGGCTGGTGCACGACGCCGGCGCCTGCGAGCGCGGATCGTAGAAGACCTGGCTGATATTGTAGAAGGCCTGGGCCTGGTTGGTCTGGTAGCGGCCGGCGCCGCCGGTACCGCCGAGCAGCCAGCGGACGAGCTCGTCGGTCTGGCCCGCGGCATTGGCGCGCGTGTTGTTCTCGAAGCCGACGCCGATGCCGACGCCGCCCGATCCGGCGCCATAGGCGGTCGCGGCGCGCGTGTTCACGCAGTGCGCCGCGAACAGGATGGTGCGCGGATTGATCAGCGTGCCCGTGCACAGGCCGACGAAGCCGCCGCCGGAATCGGTGATGACTTGGCCGATGCCGGTGATGAGGTTCGGATCGCGCGCCTCGGTCGGGGTGAGGTTGTTGTTGATCGTGATGTTGGGGGTCTCGATCACCTCGGCGGGCGACACGAAGCCGGTTTGCGCGGCGGTCGTCACGCTGACCGGTTGCCCGCCTGAATGCGGCGCCTCGACCAGGTCGGTGAGGCGGACGGTCGTATGCGCGCTGTCGACGGCGTCTGCCGCGTTCAGCGATTGCGCGCTGGCGACGCCCGGCGCGGTCAGCGCCAGGCCCAGGCCGGCCGAAAGAAGAAGCGATGCGCGCACGCGCCGCTGGTGACGAGCGAATTTCATGGCGGTCCCCTGCTTTGACCCGACCGCCCCCGGCCAGGTCCAATGCGGGAGGCTATGCGGTTGCAGGGTGGCGTCAAGCCCCTGTTGTTACAATTGCGCCTATTTTGACGGCCGATAGATGCGGCGGGGACACAGTCCTGACCGATTCGAGTATACGACTGAAGCGCAACGAAAATCGCTGCGCGATCCGCCGCATGCTAGCCATCGGTGTCAGCGCAGCCAGCGCGTCATTGATGGAAAGGAGGCGCGGCCCAGTGCTTCGGCCTGATGAGGCTCGGCGCTCATCCCGTAATATTGCAGCATCGGCACCCCGATCCCGGTGCCGCCATTGCAATAGGATTCAAGGTAGTTGCCGCCGCCGCCAAGGTAGCCGCCATCATGGAACACAATCTGCGGATCGATCCCGATCGCTACCGCGGCGGCATAGGACCAGGCCATCGCCGCCAGTTCCTCGCCAGGGTCGGGGGACACATCATCCTGCGCGGCGCGTACCGCCGGATCGGTGACGGCGATATGCCCGGCCTCGTGGAGCAGGTCGCCCGGCCACGCCAGCATCTCCGGATCGAACACCAGCGCGCCGCGGCGCACGGTCGCGCCTGTCAGCAGCGCGTCCTCGGGAACCTGGTCGACGATCACCGGGATGCCGATGCGCTCGAGAAAGGTGACGATGCGTGCGACGAGCGGATCGGTAAAGGTCATGCGCGCATCTCTAGCCGGAGCGCGCGCAACCAAAAAGGGCGGCCCGTTGCCGAACCGCCCTTTCGATTTGGCAGCGCCTCGCGCTTAGCGCTTCGAGAACTGGAAGCTGCGGCGGGCCTTCGCCTTGCCGTACTTCTTGCGCTCGACCGCGCGGCTGTCGCGGGTCAGGAAGCCGGCCTGCTTCACCGGGGTGCGCAGGATCGGCTCATACTTGGTCAGCGCCTGGGCGATGCCGTGCTTGACCGCGCCGGCCTGGCCCGAAAGCCCGCCGCCCTTGACGGTGCAGACCACGTCATACTGGCCCTCGCGCTCGGCGACGCCGAACGGCTGGTTGATGACGAGGCGCAGCGTCGGGCGCGCGAAATAGACTTCCTGGTCGCGGCCGTTGATCGTGATCTTGCCCGAGCCGGGCTTGATCCATACCCGCGCGACGGCGTCCTTGCGGCGGCCGGTGGCATAGGCGCGGCCGAACTTGTCGAGCTCCTGCTGGCGCAGCGGCGCGGTCTCGGCGACCGGGGCGCCGGCCAGATAGGCGTCGGCGCTGGTCGCGGCCTCGGCACCCTCGGGCGCGCCGGCGGCGATGGTGCCGAGATCGGAAAGGGACTGGCGATTGTCGGACATTATGCGCCCACCTTGTTCTTGCGGCTCATCGCCGCGATGTCGAGGACCTCGGGGTTCTGCGCTTCGTGCGGATGCTCGGCGCCCTTGTAGATGCGCAGGTTGCGCATCTGCTGGCGGCCCAGCGGGCCGCGCGGGATCATGCGCTCGATCGCCTTCTCCAGCACGCGCTCGGGGAAGCGGCCTTCCAGCACCTTCTGCGCGGTGATTTCCTTGATGCCGCCGGCATAGCCGGTGTGCTTGTAATAGACCTTGTCGGCCAGCTTCTTGCCGGTGAACCGCACCTTGTCCGCGTTGATCACGATGACGTTGTCACCGCAATCGACATGCGGGGTGAAGCTGGTCTTGTGCTTGCCGCGCAGGACATTGGCGATCACAACCGCCGCGCGGCCGACGACCAGGCCGTCGGCATCGACGATGTGCCACTTCTTTTCCACCTCGGCCGGCTTCACCGACTTGGTGGTCTTCATCAGCGCCTTCATGGGGCCAGACCTCTTGGGTTAGAAATGCGTGACGCCGCCCACAAAGGACGGCGCGAACGGCGGGCATCTGGCGAAAGGGGCGCCGAAAGTCAAGCAAATCGCGGCTTTGCTGACGGGTATCATGATACCCTCAATGTTCCAGCCGGCTTACCGACTCGCGTTCCGACGCCATCGACCCGTCCGGCGCGAGCGTGCGCACCTTCTCGCGGCTATCCAGGACGAGCCCGGTCGCGGGGTCGATCACCCGCTGCGTCTCGAGCGTGACGCGCGCGCGCGCCGCGCCATCCGCTCCCTGGACCGCGATGTCCCCTTGCGCGGTGATGCTGAGCTCGAGCCGGCCGCGCACCATCCGGCTCGCGCGGATTCCCTCCAGCTCGGCCTTGCCATAGGGGGAAGCCGCGGGCACGCGGACCGGGCGGGGCGCTTCCCCGCCCACCGTATCGGCGGCGATCAGCGGTTCGATCAGCGAGGCGAGGGTCTCGCGCTGCCGGTCTGCCGACATCGCCGCCAGCGCGCCCACGATGGCGCGGACGCGGCCCGCGCGCTTGCGGTCGAGCGCATCGGTTCCGACCGGCGCCTGCGCGGCGAAGCCGTCGAGCATCGCCCGCCACACTACCGCGTGATCCTCGACCACGACGACCCGCCCCCCGGCATCGAGCTGGAACATGATCGTGCGCCCCGCGATATGCGCGAAACCCGCACGCGCCATCGCGGCGGGATCGTCGCTCGGACCGATCGGTTCCGATCCTTCGATCGTGACCTCGGCCTTGAGCTGCGCATCGACGCGCCGGAAGACGACGCGGCGCGCGTTGACGAAGCGGCGCGTGACGCCGCTGTCGGTGCGGACGGCCTCCGTCACCACCCGCAACGGCTTGTCGAGCGGCGGATCGAAGCGGACGGCGGTCGCCTGCCCGGCCAGGGCGATCAGCACCGCGGAAGCGGCGGCGGGAATCACCGTGTCGATTCGTCGACCCACCGGGCGACGGCATCGCCGGCCGCGGCGGGCCAGATCTCGATCGCGGGCAGGTCATAGCTGTGCAGCGCGGCGATGCGGTCGGCGAGCTCGCGCGCCAGCTGCGGCGTGGTCTTGAACAGCGCGCGATACTCGGCTGCGGTCTCCACCTGGTCCTGCCAGCGATAGATCGAGCTGCACGGTCCGAGCAGATTGACGCAGGCGGCGAGCCTCTCCTCGACCATCAGCCGCCCGGTCCGCTCCGCCTCTTCCGCCGTGGCGAAGGTCACGTGCAGCAACGCGATGTCGCTCATCGGCGCTTCCCCACCGAATGCGCCCCCCAGGCGGTCGCCGCGACGACCAGCGCGCCGACGATCTGGTGCAGCGCCGCGACATGGATATCGACGCCGGTCCACACCGTTGCGATGCCGAGCAGAATCTGCGTGCCGAACGCGACATGGATAGCGACCGAGGCCACCCTATCCCCGGCGGTCTTGGCGCGACGCGCCAGCACGATCAGGGCGGTCACCGTCACCCATGCCCACCAGCGGTGGAACCAGTGGATCAGCGCGGGGTCGTTGACCAGCGCGTCGAGGAAGGGACGCGCCGCAAGCACTTCGGACGGGAAGAACTTGCCGTTCATCAGTGGCCATTCATTGGTCACCAGCCCGGCATTGAGCCCGGCGGTGAACGCGCCGAACATCAGCTGGACGAACAGGATCAGGCCGGTCCATGCAGCGACCGCGGTCAGCCGCGCTGGCCGGTAGCCAGGATCGCGCTCCAGCCCGCGCAGATCGAGCGCGGTCCACACCAGCAGCGCGAGGATCAGCAGCGCCAGCAGCAGGTGCGCGGCAAGCCGGAAATGGCTGACATCGGTGCGCTCGGCGAGGCCCGAGGTCACCATCCACCAGCCGATCACCCCCTGCAACCCGCCCAGGATCAGCAGCCCGACCAGCCGCCAGCCATAGCCGCGCGGGATCGCCCGCCGGATCGCGAACCAGGCGAGCGGCAGCGCGAAGGCGACCCCGATCAGCCGTCCCAGCAGCCGGTGCAGATATTCCCAGAAATAGATGCCCTTGAACGCCGCTAGGCTCATGCCGGCGTTGATCTGCTGATATTCGGGGATCCGCTTGTACTTCTCGAACTCGGCGAGCCACGCGGCTTCGCTCAGCGGCGGGAGGGTGCCGGTGACCAGCTTCCACTCGGTGATCGACAGCCCCGACTCCGTCAGACGCGTGACCCCGCCGACGGCGACCATCAGGACGATCAGCGCGGCGACGGCATAGAGCCAGTTGGCGATCGCGCGCGGGCGGATGGTATAGGTAAACTGCGACACCCGAGCCGTTTATGCGCTGCTCACCATAAATGCCAGCGGGCGGCGCGGGGAATCAGAGCCCCGATCCGAGCATTACATTGGCGCGCCTGCCGTTCCATACGCACAGGAATTTCAGCGCACCGCTGCCGACATTGACCTCCCCCTCGACATGATAGCCGTCCGAATCGGGATATTGATCGATGATCCGCCCGATGCGGGGATTGCGCCCGACCGACCGGGCACGCTCGACCGCGGCGCTGGCGCAGCGCTCGATCCCGTCGGTCGACAGGTCCGCCGAAGCGGATTGGCGGTCGGGGTTGTCCACCAGGCAGCCGCTGCCATGGCATCCGTCATAGCCGCTGTCTCGCGGGCGATCGGGGTTGTCGACCAGGCAGCCATTGCCGTGGCACCCGTCATAGGGTTGGGGATGCCGGTTGCTCGTGGTGTGGTGGCCGCTCTCGATCGCGCCGACCAGCAATGCGCCGAGTACGGCTCCGGCGATCGCGCCGCCATCGCGCCCGTGCGGGTCGTAGTGCCGCGCGCCCTGGTCATGCGTGTTCGCCTGGCCGTGATGATAGCCGCCGGGATCGGCGAATACGCCGGCACACCCCTCGCTCACCCAGACATAGCCTGTGCGGCGGTTGAAACCCCAGGTGCGGTTGACGATGCAGGGCGCGCTCGAAATCTGATAGACGAGCTGCGGCGCGTCGAGCGGCGCGCGGCATTCGGCATATTCGCCATTGTGCGACACGCATTCGACGGTCGTCTGCGCCGAAGCGGGTGTTGCAAAGAAGAGCGTAGCGACCAGCGCGACGAGCAGGGCGGCGGCATATTTCATCGAAATACCCCCTATCTGTTGCCGGAGCAAAATAACCCGCAGCCCTCACCGAGTCGAGCCGCCCGATCCGGCAGCAATCGCACGATGTTATGTTGTAACTTAGCTGGCACGCTTCTATATGCCGGCCATGGCCACTGTGCTCGCCCCGCGATTCTGGGAACAGGTCGATTCGCGGTTCGATCGTCTTGCGATCGGGCTGTCGAGCTTGTGCCTGGCGCATTGCGTCGCGAGCACGGTGCTGCTCGCGCTCGCCTCGGCGGCGGGCGCTTTCCTGCATCCGGCGATCCATGAGATCGGCCTGGTGCTCGCGATCCTGTTCGGACTGGTCGCGCTCGGCCGCGGCATCTGGAAGCACGGCTATATGCTCCCCTCGGCGGTCGGTGCGTTCGGTCTCGGCATGATGGCGGGCGCGCTGACGCTGCCGCATGGCGGGCAGGAAATCCTCTGGACGGTGATCGGCGTCGCGATCCTGGCGCTCGGCCATGACCTCAACCGGCGGGCGACCTACTGAACCTTGCTGCGAAGCCTTCGCAGGCTTACATTCCCCCCATGCACGCGCACGATCATCACGGCCACAAGCACCATGAGCCCGAGGGCGCCGATCTCGCCCGCGCGGCACAGGCTGCGCTGGAAAAGGCCGGCGAGCAGTGGACCAGCATGCGCGCGTCGATCTTCGACGCGCTGGCCAGCTTCGACAAGCCGGCCTCTGCCTATGACATCGCCGAGGCGGTGTCGAAGGCCGAAGGGCGTCGTGTCGCGGCCAACAGCGTCTATCGCATCCTCGACCTGTTCGTGAGCGCCAACCTCGCCCGCCGCGTCGAGAGCGCTAACGCCTATGTCGCCAATGCGCACCCCAATTGCCTGCACGACTGCATCTTCCTCGTCTGCGATTCGTGCGGCCAGACCACGCATATCGACGACGATTCGATCACCAAGACGGTGCGCACGGCCGCGCGCGAGGCCGGATTCCAGCCCATCCGCCCGGTGATCGAGGTGCGCGGCAAATGCGCCGACTGCAACTGAACGCGCGCTAGCGCATCTCCACCATCGCCCGAATCGAACGGTCGAGTTCCGCAATGGCGTCATCGCGCGTCACCGCCCCGCTCGCGGCGGCATGCGACAATGACTGCGCCGCGCCCAGCATGCTCCATAGCCCGGCGGCCGAAACGTCGCCCGACGGCGCAAAGGGGGCGAGCAGCACGCGGCACTTCTCCATGAACTCGGCATGGAACTCTCGCTTGATTCGCTCCATTTCGGGCGAGCCGTCGAGCGCCGCGACCACCCCGGGGAGCTCGCGGCCCTGTGTGAACACGCAATCGACATAGGATGAGGCGATCGCGTGCGCGCGATCGGCTAGCGTCGGCTTGCTGCGTTCGAGCGCTGCATCCATCAATTCGGTCTGGCGCGCGTCGAACCGGCGGAACAGCGTCGCGAGCAACCCCTCGCGGGTGCCGAAATGACTGTACACCACGGGCTTGGTGACACCGGCGCGCGCGGCCAGGTGTCCGAGCGTGAGCGCGTCCGTCCCTTCCTCGCGCACGATCTTCCACGCCAGGTCGAGCAGCTGAGCCAGCCGCTCGCCTCGCGCCATACGCACACGCTTGTCGCTCGTCTCAGCGCTGCTTGACATCACTATATACCATTAGTAACTTACTACTAGTATATAGACGCGAGGGCGGACATGCCAGCGCGTTCGGAGGTGTTTGATGCGTAACCTTGTCGTGATTTCCCACCCCGATCCCAACTCGCTGACCCATGCTGTCGCGAACGCGTTCGCAAGCGGGCTTCGGGAATCCGATGCGGGGGTGAGCGTCGAAATCGCCGATCTGGCGGCGGAAGGCTTCGATCCGCGCCAGACCGCGCGAGACCTCGCCGCGCACTTGCTGACGGCGACGCCGGCGGCGGCCATCCTCGCCGAGCAGGCGCGAATCGATCGCGCCGACCGGCTGGTGCTGGTCTATCCGGTCTATTGGTGGTCCTTCCCCGCGCTGCTCAAGGGCTGGATCGACCGCGTGTTCACCAATGGCTGGGCCTATGGCTACACCGAGGGCGACGGGCGCAAGAAGCTCGGGCGGCTCGAGGTCGTGCTTATCGCGGTCGGCGGTACGGATGCCGGCACCTATGCGCGCCACGGCTATTTCGGCGCGATGCGCACGCAGATCGACCATGGCATCTTCGACTATTGCGGGGCGCGCGTGGTGCGGCACGAATTGTTGTTCGATTCGCATGGCCCGGACCAGCAGGCCAATCTCGACATTGCCAGCCGTCTTGGCCGTTCGCTGGGGCAGCGCCGCGCCGCCTGAGGCGCTTTTCAGCATCTGCTCAGCTTTCGCTCATGACGATGCGTCCATCGCCGCTGCAGGGGCGTTGGACACCATCATGACCCTGGAGTAGATGCGGCAAATGGCCGACCTTCCCACGACGCCGTTGCTCGACACCGTCGACACGCCGACTGACCTCCGCAAGCTCAAGCCCGCCCAGCTCCGCCAGCTCGCCGACGAGCTGCGCGCCGAGACGATCTCCGCCGTCGGCACCACCGGCGGGCATCTCGGCTCGGGGCTCGGCGTGGTCGAGCTCACCGTGGCGATCCATTATGTGTTCAACACGCCCGAGGACCGGCTGGTCTGGGACGTCGGGCATCAATGCTATCCGCACAAGATCCTGACCGGCCGCCGCGACCGCATCCGCACGCTGCGCCAGGGCGGCGGCCTCAGCGGCTTCACCAAGCGCAGCGAGAGCGAATACGACCCGTTCGGCGCGGCGCACTCGTCGACCTCGATCTCCGCCGCGCTCGGCTTCGCGGTCGCCAACAAGCTCGCCGGCACGCCCGGCCGCGGCATCGCGGTGATCGGCGACGGTGCGATGAGCGCGGGCATGGCCTATGAGGCGATGAACAATGCCGAGCAGGCCGGCAACCGGCTGATCGTGATCCTCAACGACAACGACATGTCGATCGCCCCGCCGGTCGGCGGCCTCTCGGCCTATCTCGCGCGCGTCGTCTCCTCGTCTGAATATCTGGGGCTGCGCAGCCTCGCCAGCCGGATGGTCAAGAAGCTGTCGCGCCGCGTCCACCAGTCGCTCGGCAAGACCGAGGAATATGCTCGCGGCCTGGTCACCGGCGGGACTCTCTTCGAGGAGCTGGGCTTCTATTATGTCGGCCCGGTCGACGGCCATAATCTCGACCATCTGATCCCGGTGCTCGAGAATGTGCGCGACGCCCGCGAAGGCCCGGTGCTGGTCCATGTCGTGACCAAGAAGGGCAAGGGCTATGCCCCCGCCGAGAACAGCGCCGACAAATATCACGGCGTCCAGAAGTTCGACGTGATCACCGGCGCGCAGGTCAAGGCGCCGCCGGGGCCGCCCGCCTATCAGAACGTGTTCGGCGA
Organism: Sphingomonas sp. MS122; assembly: GCF_049532975.1. GTDB lineage: Bacteria > Pseudomonadota > Alphaproteobacteria > Sphingomonadales > Sphingomonadaceae > Sphingomonas. The sequence goes on from NZ_CP186695.1 coordinate 494,137, forward strand.
GACGCTCGCCAAGCTCGCCGAGACCGACGAGCGGATCGTCGCGATCACCGCGGCGATGCCCTCGGGCACCGGGGTCGACAAGTTCGCCAAGGCGCATCCCGACCGCGCCTTCGACGTCGGCATCGCCGAGCAGCATGCGGTGACCTTCGCCGCCGGTCTCGCCGCGCAGGGCATGCGGCCGTTCTGCGCGATTTATTCGACCTTCCTCCAGCGCGCCTATGACCAGGTGGTGCACGACGTCGCGATCCAGAACTTACCGGTGCGCTTCGCGATCGATCGCGCCGGCCTCGTCGGCGCCGACGGCGCGACCCACGCGGGCAGCTTCGACGTCACCTATCTCGCGGCGCTGCCCAATTTCGTGGTGATGGCCGCCGCCGATGAGGCCGAGCTGGTGCACATGACTCGCACCGCCGCCGAATATGACGCCGGCCCGATCGCGTTGCGCTATCCGCGCGGCAACGGCGTCGGCGTGGCGCTGCCCGAGACGCCCGAGCTGATCGAGATCGGCAAGGGCCGTATCGTGCGCGAAGGCAAGAAAGTCGCGATCCTCTCGCTCGGCACACGCCTTGCCGAGGCGCTCAAGGCCGCCGACGCGCTCGAGGCCAAGGGCCTCTCGACCACCGTCGCCGACCTGCGCTTCGCCAAGCCGCTCGACGAGGCGCTGATCCGCCGCCTCCTGACGACTCACGAGGTGGCGGTGACGATCGAGGAGAATTCGGTCGGCGGCCTCGGCGCGCACGTCCTGACCATGGCGAGCGACGAAGGGCTGATCGACAATGGCCTGAAACTGCGCACGATGCGGCTCCCGGACGTCTTCCAGGACCAGGACAAGCCCGAGCTGCAATATGACGAAGCGGGCCTCAATGCTCCGCATATCGTTAACATGGTGCTGAAGGCCCTGCGCTACAACGAGAGCGAAGTCGCGGGCGCCCGAGCCTAAATCGCCGCTTCGCGCCAGCTCAAGACAAGAAGAAGGGGCCGCGAGGGCCCCTTCGAATGTCCGGTCCCGGACGAAGCGGGTCAGCGGTCTTGCCGGCCCTGGCCCTCGTCGCGATCCATCTTGTCACGCTGTTGGCGATTCTGCTCGCCGCCGTCCTGCTGGCGTTGCCGCTGCTGGTTCTGCTGCTTGTCCATTTTCTGGTCGCGCTGCTGTTGCTGCTGGCCGCCCGGATTGCGGTTCTGGTCCTGATCGCGCTGGTTCATGGCATCCTCCTGATGCTCCCGCTCGTGACGATTGAACGTGCTACCGCGGCAATCGATCCTCCGCCCGTCGCATCCGCTTGAGACGAAACGGGAAAGCCCGCCAGGACTGCGGTCCCGGCGGGCTTTGAAAATGGTGGGCGCGGCAAGGATTGAACTTGCGACCCCTGCGATGTCAACACAGTGCTCTACCACTGAGCTACGCGCCCGATTGCCTTGCGGCGAATCTCGGGAAGCGGCGCTTTAGCGGGGGGCGTCCCCCCTTGCAAGCGCCGGAATCAATTGCTGCTCGGGACCTGCTCCATCTCGAACAGCCGGTCCACCTCGAGCACCAGGTCGCGCAGGTGGAACGGTTTGGACAGCACGCGCGCCGACGGGATCTGCTTGCCCGCCTTGAGCGTGACCGCGGCGAAGCCGGTGATGAACATGACGCGCATGTCGGGCGCGATCTCGCCCGCCTTCTGCGCCAGCTCGATCCCGTCCATCTCGGGCATGACGATATCGCTCAGCAACAGGTCGAAGCGCTCGGTCTCGAGCAGCGGCAGCGCCGCGGTACCGCGGTCGACCGCCGTCACGGCATAGCCCGAACGCTCGAGCGCGCGCGCGAGATACTCGCGCATCACCCGATCGTCCTCAGCCAGAAGAATCCTGATCATCCCAACCCCTTGCCGCGCCCGACGCGGCGCACCCGCCGCGCGAATCCAGGCCGCCCGCGAGGCGATAGACTATGCGCCAAGGGCTTAAGATTTTCCAGCCGTCCGGCCCGTTGCCCTGTCCGCCCGGCGCGCATAGGCTGGACGCGTGAGCGTGCCCCCCTCCTTCGACCGCCATGGCCCGGAAACGCCGGTGTCGCCGGTGGTCCTCTCGGTCCCCCATGCCGGGCGCGATTATCCGTTGCCGCTGCGCGCCGCGTTGCGCGTGCCGCTCGCCAGCCTGCTCCCGCTCGAGGACCGGCACGCCGACACGCTCGCGCTCGCCGCGCGCGGGGCGGAAACGCTGTTCGTCGCCAATCGCGCGCGCGCGTGGATCGATCTCAACCGCGCCGAGCACGAACGCGATCCGCGAATCGACGAAGGCGCGACCCCGATGCCGGAGGGCGCGATGTCGCTCAAGCTGCGCAGCGGGCTCGGTCTCGTCCCCCGTCGTGCGAGCGCCGTGGATCTGTGGCGCCACCGCTTCGCGGATGAGGATGTGCGGCAGCGGATCGAGCGCGATCACCGGCCCTATCACGCCGCGCTCGCCACGGCGCTGGCGGCGGCGCGCGACCGCTTCGGCGTCGCAGTGCTGCTCGACATCCACTCGATGCCGCCACTTGCGACCGGAAGCGCGCGCATCGTGATCGGCGATCGCTTCGGACGATCCGCCGCGGCGCGCTTCGTCGGCCGGATCGAGGGCGCGATCCACGCCGCGAACGTCCGCAGCGCCGTCAATACGCCCTATGCGGGCGGCCATGTGCTCGATCGCCACGCCGACATGGCAGCGGGCATCCACGCGATCCAGATCGAGATCGACCGCGCGCTCTATCTCGACCGGCGACGCGAGACACCCGGGCCCGGCTTCGATTCGACCGCCACGCTGCTGCGCCGGATCATCGACGCCATCGCCGACGAAGCGCTCCCCCTGGCAGCCGCGGCGCAATAAAAAAAACCGCCCGGTGTTGCCACCGGGCGGCCAAGGTTCAGGGAGGAGACACGCCCGAGGGCGTGCCGCACGGCTCCGCGAAAGGGGGGACACGGAACCGTACTGAACAGAATATAGGGGGGCTTGACCGTGGCTTCAAGGCCACAATCGGAAATGCGACGAATTGAAGAGGAATGGCCCGCAAGCCGCTCGTTTCAGGCGGAATCCTGCCGAAAGCGCGCTTGCCGGATATCGGACGCAACGGGGGCCGCGACTAGGGGATGCGACGCTCCCGGCCACAAGCGGCCGGGAGCGCGCGCGTCTTCAGGCCACCGGCGCCGGCTGCGGCGCCACGCCGCCCTGCTGCAGCTGGCGCGCGAAGATCTCGCGCATCAGGCCGAGCGAGAAGAGATGGGCATAGATCAGCGGCAACATGCCGTTCTGCGCCATCTTGCGCAGCTGGTCGCCGCGCAGGTCGTTGAGCTTGTTCTCGTCGACCATGCGGAAGCCGCGATAGATATAGGGCTGTGCCGCGCCCTCGGGCTGGATCGCGACTTCGCCGTCCATCAGCAGCTCGAGGTCGTTGAGCTCCTTGATGAACGCGTTGGTCTTCTGCCCCGCGATCTCGAACTCCTCGTTGAACTTGAGGATCTGCTGGACCAGCTCGGTCGGCTTGCCATCCTCGAACAGCGCATCGCCCTCGTCGAACGCGCCGATCGTGTCGGAGGTCGGGTCGAAGCACAGCGACAGTTCCTCGGCGTCCGGACGCAGCCGGGCGAGGATGTAGGGGTAGCGGCGGACATAGGCGGGAACGTAGATGTTCTCGCCCTCGCGGATCTTGCCATTCTCGTCGAAGAAGACATTGACGCCTTCGTTGAGGCCCATCAGCCCCAGCGGAACGGCATCGTCGCCGATCGAAAAGACGATCGGCATGTTGCGCTGGACGAGCGGGAACTCCTCCACCGTCAGCGGGATCGCATGCTGCTTGGCGAGGAACGGCGCCGCGTCCGCCCGGCGGATGCGGAAATTGCCGTGAATCTCGCTCGAGAGCGGCTGGAGGTCGTTGTAGAAAAGCGGAAGACCCTGTGCTTGCGGCGCGCTGGCCATGAAACTCTCCTGGATTCGGGACTGGCGCGGTCTATTGACCGTGACGCTCCGGTGCAAGGGAAACGAGCTTCCCGGGGTTGAACAGGTTCATGGGATCGATTGCGCGCTTGATCGCGGCGAGCGCGTGCATCCGGGCCGGCGAGGAAAGCCGGGCAAGTTCGTCGCGTTTCATCTGGCCGATGCCATGCTCGGCCGAGATCGATCCGCCCGCCGCGACGACGAGATCGTGGACGAACGGGCTGACGACTTCGGCATTACGCGCCGCCCAGTCCGCCGGACTTCCCGCAGGCGCGCGCACGTGGAAATGGACATTGCCGTCGCCGAGATGCCCGAACGCCCCCGCGCTGGTCCCGGGGAAGCGCGCCTCGACCGCGCGCGCGCCCTCGATCATGAAGTCGGGCATCGCCGCGACCGGCACCGAGATGTCGTGCTGGAGCGCCGGGCCGCTCGCACGCTCGGCCTCGGAGATCGAATCGCGCAGCTTCCAGAAGGCCTCGGCCTGCGCCTCGCTCGCGGCAATCGCCGCGTCCGCCGCCAAGCCCGATTCGAGCGCCTGGCCGAGCAGCCGCTCGAGCAGCGCCGCGGGTGGCGCCTGTACCGGGCTCGTCGCCACCGCCTCGATCAGCACGTGCCAGGGATGCGCGCCGGCGAGCGGCGCACGCGTGCCCGGAATGTGCCTGAGCACCGCGTCCAGCGAATGGGCCGGCACGATCTCGAAGCTCTCGATCGCATCGGTCGCGGCCTCGGCCATCCGCAGCAGATCGAGCCCGGCATGGGGCGAAGCGAGCCCCACCCACGCGACCGCACGGGCATGGACGGCCGGAGCCAGCCTCAGGCTCGCCGCGGTGACCACGCCGAGCGTTCCTTCCGCGCCGACCAGCAGCTGGTTGAGGTCATAGCCGCGATTGTCCTTCTTGAGCGCGGCGAGGCCGTCATGCACGCTGCCATCGGGCAGCACCGCCTCGAGCCCGAGCACCAGCCCGCGCATCGTGCCGAAGCGCAGCACCTGCGTCCCGCCGGCATTGGTCGAGACGAGCCCGCCCACCGTCGCGCTGCCCTTCGCGCCGAGCGTCAGCGGGAAGCGCCGCCCCTGCGCCAGCACCGCATCGTGCAGATGAGCGAGGATCACCCCCGCTTCCGCCTCGACCAGATTCGCCGCCGCGTCGATCCGGCGCACGCGGTTCATGCGCCGCAGCGACAGGATCAGCGCCGATCCGTCGTCCGGAGGCGTCGCGCCGCCGACCATCGAGGTGTTGCCGCCCTGCGGCACCAGCGGGACGCCGAGCCGCGCCGCGAGGCGCACCGTTTCCGCCGCCGCCTCGACCGAATCGGGCTGCACGATCGCCGCCGCCGCGCCGTGATAGCGGCCGCGCCAGTCGTCGAGCCAGGGTGCGATCGCCTGGCGCTCGGTGATCACCGTCTTGGGGCCGAAGCGCGCCGCGACGGCCTCGACCAGTTGCGCTTGTGCCGGCGTCATGCCAGCGCCGCTACCATCCGCCGCGCGAGGGAGCAATTCATCCACTGTTCAAGCCCACCCGCTATGGGGCAGGATGAGATGGTGAATCTGTTGCTTGCTGCCAGTGCTGCGCTGCTGCTGCCGCTCGCCCCGCCGGGCGAGACGCGCAAAGCCGCATCCAAGGCAAATACCGGCGTGACGCGGGTGGCACAGATTCGCATCCAGCAGCATTTCGTGATTCGCGTGCCGCGCCCCGATGCGGTACGCCGTATCTCCGCCCCCGCCGCGCCGCTTCCGCCGATCGCCTGGGTCGAGAAGGACGCCGACAAGTGCGTCAAGATGCAGAGCCTGGCCGGCGCCACGATCACGCGTCCCGACAGCGTCGACCTGTTCCTCGCCGGGGGCAAGCGGCTGCGCGCGAAGCTCGGCAGCGAATGTCCCGCGCTCGATTTCTATTCGGGCTTCTACGTCAAGCCGACCCGGGACGGCATGATCTGCGCCAAGCGCGACATGTTCCGGTCGCGTTCGGGCGGGGAATGCCGAATCAAGGCGTTCCGTACCCTGATTCCCGCGCGCTGACTTGAACTTATCTTGACTTTGCGCGCCATTTCCCCAATGCGCGCGGCTGATTTAATGTGGGCCTGCGCCCCTATTTTCCGGACATCTGGATGAGCTTTGCCGATCTCGGCCTCTCTGACGAATTGCTGAAGGCCGTCACAGAGGCCGGCTATACCGACCCGACCCCGATCCAGCGCCAGGCGATCCCTTCGGTGCTGATGATGCGCGACCTGATCGGGATCGCCCAGACCGGCACCGGCAAGACCGCGTCCTTCGTGCTGCCGATGATCGACATCCTGGCGCAGGGCCGCAGCCGCGCGCGCATGCCGCGCAGCCTGATCCTCGAGCCGACGCGCGAGCTCGCCGCGCAGGTCGCCGAGAATTTCGAGAAGTACGGCACGCATCACAAGCTGTCGATGGCGCTGCTGATCGGCGGCGTGCAGATGGGCGACCAGGTCAAGGCGCTGGAGAAGGGCGTCGACGTGCTCATCGCCACGCCCGGCCGCCTGATGGACCTGTTCGAGCGCGGCAAGATCCTGCTCACCGGCTGCAACCTGCTGGTGATCGACGAAGCGGATCGCATGCTCGACATGGGGTTCATTCCCGACATCGAGAATATCTGCACCAAGCTGCCGGCCAACCGCCAGACGCTGCTGTTCTCGGCGACGATGCCGCCGCCGATCAAGAAGCTGGCCGACAAGTTCCTGTCGAACCCCAAGACGATCGAGGTCGCCCGCCCCGCCTCGACCAACACCAACATCACACAGCGGCTCGTGCCGGTGGCGAACAGCGCCTTCGCCAAGCGCGAGACGCTGCGCCGCCTGCTGAGCGCCGAGGACGTGCGCACCGCGATCATCTTCTGCAACCGCAAGACGACGGTGCGCGAGCTCAACAAGAGCCTCAAGAAGCACGGTTACCGCTCGGCCGAGATCCATGGCGACATGGACCAGGCCTCGCGCATCGCCGAGCTCGACCGGTTCAAGGCGGGCGACGTCAATATCCTGGTCGCCTCCGACGTCGCGGCGCGCGGACTCGACATCAAGGGCGTGAGCCACGTCTTCAACTTCGACGCGCCGTGGCACCCGGACGATTATGTCCACCGCATCGGCCGCACCGGCCGCGCGGGCGCCACCGGCACCGCCTATACGCTCGTCTCGAGCGCGGACGCGGAGGCGATCGAGAATATCGAGAAGCTGCAGGGCAGCAAGATCGAGCGGATCGGCGAGCTGCCGGCCGGCGACGAGCCCACGGAAGCGAAGAAGGGCCGCGGCAGGAAGCCGGCGAAGGGCAAGTCCGAAGACAAGCCGCGCGACGACAAGCCCCGCGAGAAGAAGGCCGAGCCGAGCGCGGACGCCCCGAAGGAAGCCCGCCGCGAGGAACGCCGCCCGGAGCCGCGCGAACCGCGCCGGGACGACCGCCCGCGCCGCGATCGCGACCGCAATCGCCGTCGCGATGAGCAGGACGACGGTCCCGACGAGGGCTGGAACGGCCCGGTCCCGGACTTCCTCAACTTCACGATCCCGGCGTGACCGCAGCCGAAGACGAGGATGACTTCCTCGACTTCACCCCCCTGCCCGCCGTCGAGAGCCCGTGCGTCAGCATCTGCCGCATGAAGGACGGGCTGTGCGAAGGCTGCGGACGCACGCTGGACGAGATCGCGGAATGGTCGAGCGCGACCGACGCGCGGCGGCGTGCGATCCTGGCGCGGATCGCGAGAGCCGGGCGCTAGCCGCCCAGCGCCCGGCCCGCCACCGCATCGAGCTTCGCGAGGAGTTCCGGATCGCGCACATGCGGCGCGGTGATCAGCGCGGTGTCGAGGCAGGTGTCGATCGGCGAGGGCTCGCGTACCTCCGGCAATGCGCGCAGCAAATTGACCACCATCGCGCGCGCCTTCGCCGCATTGGCCGAGAGCTGGGCGATCACCTGCGCCACGTCGACCGCCGCCTCTTCCTCGCGCCAGCAGTCATAGTCGGTGACCATGCCGACCAGCGCATAGGGCAGCTCGGCCTCGCGGGCGAGCTTGGCCTCGGGCATCGCGGTCATGCCGATCACATGGCAGCCCCAGCTGCGATAGAGATGACTCTCCGCGCGCGTCGAGAATTGCGGCCCCTCCATCGCGAGATAGGTGCCGCGCTCGTGCACTTCGGCCCCGGCGGCGCGCGCCGCTTCCGCTGCGAGATGCGACAGGCGCGGGCACACCGGGTCGGCCATCGAGACGTGCGCGACCATGCCGGTGCCATAGAAGCTCGACGGCCGCCCCTTGGTGCGGTCGACGAACTGGTCGACCACGCTGAACGTGCCCGGCGCGCGCATCTCCTGCAGGCTGCCGACCGACGAGACCGCGAGCACGTCGGTGACGCCGAGGCGCTTCAGGCAATCGATGTTGGCCCGGTTGTTGAGCTCGGAGGGCGAGATGCGGTGCCCGCGCCCGTGCCGCGGCAGGAACGAGACGCGCGCGTGACCCATCCGCCCGGTGAAGATCGCGTCCGACGGCGCGCCCCAGGGCGAAGCGACGTCCAGCCATTCGCCGCCTTCGATCCCCTCGACGTCGTAAAGCCCGGATCCGCCGATGATCCCGATATGCCAGCCGCTCACTCGACCCCCTTCTTGGTCACCTTGGGCCGCGCATAGGCGAAGTAGATGACGACGCCGAGTGCATTCCAGGCGAGAAACCACAATTGCGTCTTGGTCGGCAGGCTGAAGAACAGGTAGATGCAGCCGAGCACCGCGCCCGCACCCACCAGCCACCAGAGCGGCGTTCTGAACATGCGCGGCGCGTCGGGCGCGCGGCGGCGCAGCACCATCATGCACACCGCCACCGCAGTGAACGCGGCGAGCGTCCCGGCATTGGCGAGCGCCGCGATCTCGTCGATCGGCAGCAGCCCGGCGATCACCGCGACGATCGCCGCGGTGAACAAGGTGATGCGCACCGGCGACCCGCGGCGCGACACCTTGGCGAGGCCGACGGGAAGCATCCCGTCGCGCGCCATGGTGAAGAAGATGCGGCTCTGCCCGAACAGGAAGCCGAGCAGCACGGTCGGCAAGGCGATCACTGCCGATACCGCGAGGAAGGTGGCGAAGCCCGGTCGGCCCAGCTCGCGCAGGATCAGCGCGAGCGGCTCGGGGCTGTTGGCGAAGCTGGTGAACGGCGCCGCGCCGACCGCGGCAACCGCGACGAGCATGTAGATGGCGACGCACGCGATCATCGACCCGACGATGCCGATGGCGAGGTCGCGACCCGGATTCTTGGTTTCCTCGGCCGCGGTCGAGATCGCGTCGAAGCCGTAGAAAGCGAAGAAGATGATCGCCGCCGCGGCCATCACCCCGCGCTCAACCCCGTCGGGGGAAAGCGTCTTGGCGAAGCCGAACGGCGCGAACGGCTCGAGATTGGCGCTGTTGAAGTAAGGAAGCGCCACCGCGACGAACACGGCGAGCGCGACGGTCTTGACCGCCACCAGGGCCGCGTTGAGCGTCGCGCTTTCCTTGGTCCCGAAGCAGAGCAGCCCCGCCACCACCGCGATGATGAAGATCGCGGGCAGGTTGACGATGCCGTCGGCATGCGGTCCCGCCATCAGTTCCATCGGCATGCCCGTCCAAGCATGGAGCAGCGGCGCGGCGTACCCCGACCAGCCGACCGCCACGGTGCTGACGACCAGCGAATATTCGAGGATCAGCGACCAGCCGACGACCCAGGCGACGATCTCGCCCAGCACGGCGTAGCTATAGGCATAGGCGCTGCCCGAGGCGGGCATCATCGTCGCCATCTCGGCATAGGCGAGGGCGGCACAGGCGCAGATCGCGCCGGCGATGACGAAGGACAGGATCACCGCCGGCCCGGCCTTGCCCGCGCCCACGCCGATCAGCGTGAGGATGCCGGTGCCGACGATCGCGCCGACACCGAGCGCGACGAGATGCGGCCAGCTGAGCGTGGCGGCGAGGCGATGCTCGGGCGCATGCTCGGCCGCGCCTTTCACGCTCTTGGTACGAAACAGTCCGCCGGCCATGCGCTCCCCCTTTTCTTGCGGCTGAGACTGGTGCGCCGTGGCCCGCGCGGCGTCAACGGTTCATGCGATGGACAGCGTTGCGCGTGCAGGGTCGTTTCACTCGAACAACGGAGCAGCAAGATGGACCGCCGCCTGTTCCTCTCCTTCGTCGGCCTCGGCGCCGCGACGCCCGCGCTCGGCCAGTCCCGCGACGACGAACGCCGCAATCCGCAGATCGACTATCCCGGCTTCCAGCAACTGACCAGCGATGTCCGCGCGCTGCGTGCCGAGCGGCTGCTGCCCTTCGACCGGTTCAAGGCGGAAGCGGCCTCGCCCGGCACGCTGCTGCTCGACGCGCGCTCGGAAAGCGCGTTTCGCGAGGGGCATATCAAGGGCGCGGTCAACCTGGCGCTGCCCGATTTCAACGCGGAGTCGCTGGCGGAAACGGTGGGCCCGAATATCCACCGCCGCGTCCTGATCTACTGCAACAACAATTTCTCGAACCGCACGCGCCCCGTGCCGATGAAGGCGCGGCCGCTGGCGCTCAATATCCAGACCTTCATCAACCTGGTCGGCTATGGCTATCGCAACGTGTGGGAGCTGGCCGACGTAATCGACTTCAACGACCCCAAGGTGGAATGGGTGCGCGGATAGGAACGGCCTCCATCTTACCCCTCTCACCCTGAACTTGTTTCAGGGCCCATTCCTTCACAGGCGACGAAGCCGCCTGTTGCATGATGGATGCTGAAACAAGTTCAGCATGACGGGAGGGGTAAGTTCAGAGAGGCTGATGGACTTATCGACCCGCCGCGAACCGGATCGCCTGCCCGCCGCCGGGGGCGAGCGCCAGCGTCAGCTTGTCGCCGCGCCGGACCTTCTTCGTCTCGATTACATATTTGTGCCGCGTTTCGGCATCGAAGCGCGTGTCGGGCGCGTCGCGGTAGATCTGCGCGGTATAGGTCTTGCCCGCATCGAGGAAATCGAGCGTGACCTCGAGATTGCGCGCCTGCTCGTCGCCGACCGCGCCGAGATACCAGTCGGCGCTGTGCCGGTCCTTGCGCGCGATCGTCACATAGTCGCCGACCTCCCCGTTGAGCACGCGCGTGTCCGCCCAGTCGACGGGGACGTCCTTGATGAACTGGAACGCGTCCATCAGCCTGGCGTAGACCTCCGGCTCGTCAGCAGCCATCTGCACCGGCGAGTAGATCACGACATATTGCGCGAGCTGCTTGGCGATGGTCGAGGGGATGTCGCTGTCCTTCTCGCCCTTGAGGCTGAGGATGCCAGGCGTGAAGTCCATCGGCCCCGACAGCATGCGGGTGAAGACGAGGTTGGCCTCGTGTTCGGGCGGGTTCTTGCCCTGCCAGGCCATATATTCCTGCCCCCGCGCGCCTTCGCGCGCCAGCCAGTTGGGGTAGGTGCGGCGCAGGCCCGTGTCCTTGATCGGCTCGTGCGGGTCGACGCTTACCTTGTACTTGGCGGCGGCGAGCACGACGCGCAGATGGTGGTTCGACATCCACTGGCCGTCATGCCATTCGCGATGCTCCGAGCCGTCGGGATCGACCCGGCCGATCTGCCCGGCATCGGCGACATAGCCGGTCTTGACCACCTTCTGTCCATGCGCCGCCGACCAGGCGAAGGCCTTGTCGAGCTGCTTGTCGTAATGGCTCGCCGAGCCGCCGGTCTCGTGGTGGCCGATCAGCGACGTGCCCTTTTTCTTGGCATAGGCGGCCAGCGCCTCGGCATCGAAATCCTCGGTCGGGCCGGAAAAATCCATGTCGGTGCCGTTGCCGAACCAATCGCCGTCCCAGCCGACATTCCAGCCCTCGACCAGCACGCCCGGGATGCCGTTGGCCCCGGCGAAGTCGATGTAGCGCTTGACGTTCGCGGTGGTGGCGCCGTGCTGGGGTCCGCGCGCCCAGGTCCATTTGCCCTTGATCATGTTCCACCACACGCCGACGAACTTGCCGGGCTTGACCCAGCTGACGTCGCCGAGCTTGTTGGGCTCGTTGAGGTTCAGCGTCATGCGGCTTCCGGTGTAGAGCCCCGCGGCATCGTCGGCGATCACCATGGTGCGCCATGGCGTGGTGAAGGGGCCGTTCTTGACCACTTTCGCCGGGCCGGCGCCGGGCGAGAGCTGCGCCTTGAACCGCGTGCCGGTCACGCGCCGCAGCCACATGCTCGAATAGTCGACCAGCGCCGCCTCGTGGAACGCGATGTGCGTTCCGTCCTCGAGCTTCACCGTGATCGGCGTATGCGCCTGCCCGACCTCGGAGATCCTGGTGCGGTTGTAGAGATATTCGTAGCGGTTCCATTCGCCCGCCGGGATCCACCAGGCGGTGCCGTTGCCGGCGACGCCGAACTCGGTCAGCTCGTCGGCGATGTTGGCGTGCTTGAGGTTGGGCTGGTCGGGGAATTCGTAGCGGAAGCCGACGCCCTCGTCGAAGATGCGGAACACCACGTCCATCACCCGCGCCAGCGCGGTGGTTTCCTTGAGGCGCACGCGGAACTCGGTGTGGCGGTCGCGGATCGTCTTCCACTCGCCCCAGGGCTGCTCCCAGGTCGAATCGGCGGAGGTCGTCGCCTGGCTCTCGATCGCGAAGCGGCGCTCGAGCTTGGGCGCATCGGTGAGCAGGAGACCGAGCCGCGACGGCTCGATCAGCGGCTTGCCGTTGCGCGTGACGGCGTAATGCGGCCGTCCGTCGCCATCGACGGTCACCGTGACGCGGAGCTTGCCATCGGGCGATGCCGCGCTCGCGCCGCCCGCCTCCAGCGCGGTGTTCTGCACCACGCCCTGCGCCAGCGCCGGCATCGCCATTATCGAAGTCAACGCTGTCAGCGCGATCAACCTGCCCATCATACTCTCCTGTTACGCCGCCATCCTCTCAGGCGATTTGTTCGAGCACCAACCCCGAATAAGGCGGCAACGATCCCGGTGCAGCGCCATTCACCGCCGCCAGCACGCGGAACCGGTCGGGCTGCGCCGGATGCCATGCCAGCGGCGCCTTGCCCAGATTGAACGCGCAGGTCAGCGCCTGTCCCTCGGCGGTGCGAGTGAAGACGAGCAGCGCCTCCTCGGCCGCAAGCACCGCCATCGCGCCCGTGCGCAGGGCAGGATTGGCCGCGCGCAACGCGATCAGCCCGCGCGTCAGGTTGAGCAGCGAGCTGTTTTCGCTGGTCTGCCGGTCCACCGCCTTGTCGGCATGGTCGGGGCCGAGCGGCAGCCACGGCTTGCCCGCGCTGAAGCCGAGATTGGCCGCATCCGCCCGCCACGGCATCGGCGTGCGCACGCCATCGCGGCTCAGCGTCAGCGGCCAGTTGGCGATCGCCTCGGGATCCTGGAGCTGGTCGAAGCCGATCTCGACTTGCGTCAGGCCAAGCTCCTCGCCCTGGAACAGGATGGCGTTGCCGCGCAGGCACATCAGCAGCAGCATTTTCATCGCCGCGAAGGCGTCGCGATGCTCGGCATCGACCCAGCGCGACACGGCGCGGGGGGCGTCATGGTTCTCGAACGCCCAGCTCGGCCAGCCCATGCCCGGCGTATCGGGCCAGGTCTCGACCGCCTTCTTGACCAAGGCCGGGGTCAGCTTGTTCGCGTAGAGGAAGTCGAAGCCATAGGCGCTGTTGAGCCGCCCCTGCCCCTGCGTGAATGCGTGCATCTCCGCCTCGGGCGTCGGACCGCCGACCTCGGCGACGGTGAAACGGCCGCCATAGCTGTCGGTCAGTTCGCGGTGCCGCTCGAGGAAGCCCACGATGTCCGGGTGGCTCTGGTTGTAGATGTGCTGCTGGAAATCGAACGGGCGGGTGCGCGGCGCGCCGGTATCGGGCGCGGGCGGATTGTCGCGCAGAAGCGGGTCGTGCATCGAAAAGTTGATCGCATCGACGCGGAAGCCGTCGACGCCGCGGTCGAGCCAGAACTTCGCCGCCGCCAGCGCCGCGTCCTGCACCTCAGGGTTGTGCAGGTTGAGATCGGGCTGCTCGCTCAGGAAGTTGTGGAAATAATATTGGCCGCGCCGCGCGTCCCAGGTCCAGGCCGGGCCGCCGAACACCGATTGCCAGTTGTTGGGGGGCGAACCGTCCGCCTTGGCGTCCGCCCAGACATACCAGTCGGCCTTCGGATTATCGCGGCTGGCGCGGCTCTCCTTGAACCAGTCATGCTGGTCCGAAGTGTGCGAATAGACCTGGTCGATGATGACCTTGAGCCCCAGCGCGTGCGCCTTCTCGATCACCGCGTCGAAGTCGGCGAGCGTGCCGAACACCGGGTCGACGCCGCAATAATCAGCGATGTCATAGCCGAAATCGCGCATCGGCGAGGTGAAGAAGGGCGACAGCCAGATCGCGTCGGCACCGAGTGACGCGACATGGTCGAGATGCGCGGCGACGCCGGGCAGATCGCCGATGCCGTCGCCGTTGGTGTCGGCGAAGCTGCGCGGATAGATCTGGTAGATGACGGCGCCGCGCCACCAGTCGCGGGTCACCTGTGCCGCGGGCACGCGCGAAGGCTCGCTCACTTGGCGCCTCCAGCAGCGCAGGCGACATAGCCGAAGGCGGGCAATCGCACGGTCAGGCTCCCCGGCGCCACGGCATCGGGCATGCACTGGCCCACCAGCGCGGTGAAGCCGGTCGAACCCACGCCGACCTCGACCTGGCGCGTGATGGGCTGGGCGCTGGTGTTGAACCCAATCAGCACCTCCGCGCCGGTCGCGGGATCGAAGCGCGACACTGCGAACAGGCCGGGCTTCTCGTCATAGGCGCGGGTCACCTGCCGGCCACGCGACAGTGCCGGTGTCGCCTTGCGGACGGCCGAGAGCTTCGCGATCTCGGCATAGAGCGGATGCGCGGTGTCGAAGTTCGAGTCCGCGGTGGTCTTGCTCGTCCCCAGCAGCTTGTTGTCGTTGTAGATCGCAACCTTGCTCGGGAACATGTCCTCGCGCGCGTCCTGATCGTTGCCGTCGCCGACGAAACCCTGCTCGTCCCCGGCATAGATGGTCGGCACGCCACGCAGCAGCAGCAGCATCGCGTGGCCGAGCCTCACGCGCGCCAGCACCTCGTCGTCGCTCGCCTGGGGGAAGGCCTTGCGCACATCGGTCGAAAAGCGGCCGTGATCGTGGTTGGAGATGAAGGTCGGCAGCCGCAGCGCCGCCTCCGCCCCGCCCTCGTAGAGCGCGTCGCGATCGAACATCGCGGCGAGCACGTCGGTGCCCTTCTCGCCCGCCACACTATGCTGGACCGCGGCGCGGAAGCCGAAGTCGAGCACGCTCGGCAGCTGGTGCACGCGCGTGTGCAGCGCGAGGTCGCCGACATCGCCGTCGTTCGCCACTTCGCCGAAGATATGGAAATTGGGGATGCCCCTGGCCTTCGCCCGTTCGATCATCGCCTTGGAGAAACCTTGCCAGAATTCGGGATTGACGTGACGGGCGGTATCGATGCGGAAGCCGTCGATCCCGAACTGGTCGATCCACGCGCCATAGATTTCGATGAACCCCTGCAGCACGCGCGGGCTCTCGGTCATCAGGTCGTCGAGCCCGGCGAAGTCGCCCATCGTCGAGCTCTCGTTGCGGAACGCCGAATTGCCGCGGTTGTGATAGTGAATCGGATCGTTCAGCCAGGCGGGGACCTTCACGTTCTTTTCAGCCGCGGGCATGAACGGCGTGTAGGCGGAGCCCGGGTCGGTGAGCTTCGCGAAATTCTCCGGCGTCTGCACGCCATCGCCGAGGAAGCCAGGATTGATCGCCGCGCCCTTCACGCCGCCCCTGCGCTGATAGGGATAGTCGGCGCGGCTGCGATAGTCGCACGCGCCGCACTCGCGATACTGGATCACGTCGGCGGTGTGGTTGGTGATGATGTCGAGATAGACCTTGATCCCGCGCGCGTGCGCCGCGTCAACGAACGCCTTCATCTCGGCGTTGCTGCCGAAATGCGGGTCCACGCGCGTGAAGTCGGTGATCCAGTAGCCGTGATAGCCCGCCGACTCCTGCCCCTTCGGCCCCTGCACCGGCTTGTTCTTGTAGATCGGACCGAGCCAGATCGCGGTCGCGCCGAGCGACTGGATATAGTCGAGCCGCTTGACCAGCCCCGCGAGATCGCCGCCGTGGAAGAAGCCCTTGTGCGCCGGATCGAAGCCGGTGGCCAGGCGGTCGCCCGAAAGGCCGCCCTTGTCGTTGGTGGGATCGCCGTTCTCGAACCGGTCGGGGAGGAGGAAATAGAGCACTTCCGTCTCGGGCGCGCGGGCACGCAGGTCGGCCGGGGCTGTCTGTGCGGCCGCGGACGTGCCGGCGAGCAAGGCTAAGGCAAGGGCGAAATGTCTCATGCGATACTCGACTGGCTGAGGGTGGGAGCGGCGCCGCAGAAGCGCGCGAGATAATCGGAATGGCCGGGCAGGCGCGCGGCATCGCGCCGATAGGCCTGCGAAACCGTCGTCATGAACTGATCGAGCTGTTCGTCGTCGAGCGTGTCGGCGAGCGGGTGCCAGCGCTCGGGCACGATCCCCTGCCCGATCATCACCTGCACCCAGCCGGGCACGTCGAACAGCTCGTCATGGTCGCGCACGATCCGGCCGG
The DNA here is from genome assembly GCF_049532975.1 of Sphingomonas sp. MS122. Classification (GTDB taxonomy): domain Bacteria; phylum Pseudomonadota; class Alphaproteobacteria; order Sphingomonadales; family Sphingomonadaceae; genus Sphingomonas. The sequence continues at coordinate 510,621 of NZ_CP186695.1, forward strand.
AACTCCGGAACATTGCGATACGGCCGGCCAGCGGCTCGGGCAGCGTCATGTGGCGCAGCGCGTCCCAGAACGGCTCGCCCTCGCGCCCATTGGCGAAATAGTGGAGGATCACGAAATCGCGGATGCGCTCGATCTCGAAGTCGGACAGGCGGTTGAACGCATCGCGATCGGCATCGGCGACCGGCCCGGCCGGCAGGAAGTCGAGCAGCCGCGTGATCCCGGTCTGGATCAGGTGGATGCTGGTCGATTCGAGCGGTTCGATGAACCCGGCGGCGAGCCCCAGCGCGACGACGTTGCGGTTCCACGCCCTGCGCCGCTTGCCGGTGCGGAACTTGAGCAGCCGCGGCTCCGCCTGCGCCGCGCCGTCGAGATTGGCGAGCAGCGTGGCCGCCGCCTCGTCCTCGCCGAGATGCGCCGAAGAGAAGACATACCCGTTGCCGGTGCGGTGCTGGAGCGGGATGCGCCACTGCCAGCCCGCCGCGCGGGCGGTCGCGCGGGTATAGGGGGTCAGCGGCTCGGCCCGGTCGCACGGCACCGCGAGCGCGCGGTCGCAGGGCAGCCAACGCCCCCAATCCTCGAACCCGGTCTCCAGCGCGCCCTCGATCAGCAGCCCGCGAAAGCCCGAACAGTCGACGAACAGCTCGCCCGCGACGCGCGCGCCGCTGGCCAGCACCAGCGCCGCGACGTCGCCACGCTCGCCGTCGCGCTCGACCTGCTCGATCCGCCCCTCGATCCGCGTGACGCCCCGCGCCTCGGCATAACGGCGCAGATAAGCGGCATAGAGTCCGGCGTCGAAATGGAATGCATAGGGCATCGCCGGCAGCGCGCTGTCAGCCGCGCGCTCGACATGCGCGAAGCGGTCCGCCTTGGCCGCGACCGCGTTGAGCACATAATTCCCGAGCGGCCCTGCCCGCCCCGTGGCATGGGCGCGCAGCCAATAGGGATGGAAGGGCAGCAGCCCCAGCCCACGCCCGACCACACCGAACGCATGCATGTAGCGCTCGCCCCGCGCCCCCCAGCCCTCGAACTCGATGCCGAGCTTCCAGGTGCCGTGCGTCTCGCGCAGGAACTCGGCCTCATCGATCCCCAGACCCATGTTGAACAGGCGGATCATCGGGATCGTCGCCTCGCCGACGCCGACCGTGCCGATCTCCTCGGACTCGACCAGCGTGATGCGCCAGCCCGGCCCGCAGAAGCGCGCGAGCGCGGCCGCGGTCATCCAGCCCGCGGTGCCGCCGCCAGCGATGACGATGCTGCGCGGCGTCGGACCGCGCGGCGTGGGATCGGTCATCCTTCCATCCTCAAAACATCCCCGCCGCGACAATGCCGCGGCGGGGAAGCGGGGGGAATGGTCAGAGCTTGTAGCTCAGCCCGAGCAGGTAGCGGACGCCATAGCGCTGATAATCGATCGTCAGGCTCTCGTTCGCCGCTTCATGGGTGATGAACGGCTCGTCGGTCAGGTTCTGCGCCTGCGCCAGGATGCCGAGCCCCTTGAGCGGGCCGTTTTGGAACTCGTAGCCGATCTGCGCATCGACGATCGTCTCGGCCTTGGCGAGGCGCTGGATGCGTTCGGTGCCGATGCCGCTCAGCTCGGCAAGGAAGCTCGACCGGTGCCGTACGCTGGCGCGCGCCGAGAAGCCCCATTTCTCGAAATAGACGGTGCCGTTCGCCACCCATTTGGAAAGCCCCGGCAGCGGCTGCGACGGGTTGCCGGGGTTGGGCGTGATCGAGCTCTCGGTGACCGACACGCTGCCGAGCACGCCGAAGCCGTCGAGCGCGTTCGAGAGGTTGCGCAGCGAGAAGGTCGCCGACAATTCGGCGCCGTAGAGCTGTCCGCCCTCGCCGTTTTGCCATTGGGTGACGATGCCCTGACGCAGCGCCGGCTCGGGCCCGCTGGTCACCGGGAAACCGCTGAAGTCGTAGACCGTGCTCTGCTCGAAGATGTAGGTTTCAAGGTTCTTGTAGAAGCCGGCCAGCGCGATGTAGCTGTCGCGGCCGAAATATTTCTCGACCGAGAGATCGACCGCGTTGGCGATCCACGGCCGCAGCCGCGGGTTGCCGCCCGACCCGCCCCAGGGCGAGAAATTGATGTTGGTATTGGCGGCGCGCGACGGATCATAGCTGAAGTTGAGCGAGGCGCGCATCTGGTCCATGCGCGGCCGGGCGAGCTGCCGCGCCGCGCCGAAGCGGACGGTGAAGCCGCCATTGAGACGCGCGACCAGGCTCAAATTGGGCAGCACGTAAGTGTAGCGCACGCCGTCGGACAGGTCGGTGACCGTCGCGACCGGCGAGCCGCTCGCCCCGAGACCGTTCGAGAACTGGTCGACCGAGACCAGCTGCACGCCGACATTGCCGCCCAGCTTCGACCCGTTCGACATCTCCACATCGATGTCGTAGCGGGCATAGCCGGTGATGATCTCCTCGCGCACGCCCCAGCCGAAGGCAAAGACGTTGGCGTCGGTCGCCGGGTTGAAATTGTAGATGCCGCTATAGGCGAGGCCGAGCGGATCGTAGCTGACCATGCCGGGAATGCCGAGGAAGGCCAGCTCGGTCGGGTCGAGCAGCTGGTCGGCGGGGATCGCAACGCTGGTGCCGTGCAGCGGATCAGCGGCATTCGCCTTGAGCCCGAGATAGAAGCGCTGCAGATCGAGATTCTTCTCGCGCTTGTTGTAGGCGGCGCCGAAAGCGAGCTTGCCCTGGTTGTCGCCCAGCTCGCGCTCGATATCGAGGCGGAAGGCGAGCAGTTCGTCCGTGGTCTTGGGGTTGTTGAGGAAGCCGTCCTGCCCGCCCGGCGTGTTATCCGCGCCCCAGCCCTGCGGGCTGGTCAGGAAGATCTGGCCGGGATCGGCATAGTTCAGCGTCGGATCGAAGCTGTAGGTGCCGTTGGAATTGCGGCCGAAGCCGAGCGTGTCGTACGGCCCGTTGCCGGCGCCGCGCGAGGTGCCCGAATAGGTCTCCAGCACCTTGTCCTCGCGGTCGACGCGCGAATAGCTGGCGTCGCCGCTGATCTTCCACGGGCCGGTATTATAGGCGATGTTGAGCCCGACCGAGTAGAGGTCGGCCTCGCGCAGATTGGCGTCGTTGCGCACCACGCCCTTGACGTTGGTCCAGGTGCCGTCGGTGATCACGCCGTCGGTGACGGTGTAGCCGGGCTGCAGCACGGCGTTGCCCCAATAGAGCGGGAATTCGATGCCGCGCAGCGTCTGCTCGTCGCGGAACTTCGAATAATAGCCGTCGAGCACGATGTTGAGATCGGCGTTCGGCTTGAACTGCAGCGTCGCCAGCGCGCTGGTGCGCTCGAGCTCGGTCGACTGCACATAGGGCTTCGACCCGCCGATGATCTGCGCCCCTTGCGCCGCCGCATATTCGGGCCGCGGGGTGAAGGTGTCGTCCGCGGTGCTCGGCGTGCCCTGGGTGTTGCGGATGCCGTAGAGGTCGTTGTTGGTGTCGAAGGTCGGGTAGCCCCAGGCGTTGAACCGTTCGAACTGGGTCGGCGAGTTGATGTGCGCGACGCCCAGGGTGATGCCGATCGTGTCGTCGGCGAACTGGTCGATATAGGTGAGGCTGCCGCGATAGCCCTTGTCGTTGGTGCCGGTGTTGAGCGTGCCCGGCGAGACCAGCTCGCCGCGCGCGTTGAGGCCGACCACGCGCCGCCCATGGTCCAGCGGGCGGATCGAGCGCAGGTTGATCGTGCCCGACAGGCCCTGGCCGATCAGGCCGGCGAACGGCGTCTTGTAGACGTCGACCGCGCCGATCAGCTCCGAGGGATATTGGTCGAACTCGACGCCGCGATTGTCGCCGGTGGTGACCTGCTCGCGGCCGTTGAACAGCGTCGAGGAGAAATCGGGCGAGAGGCCGCGCACCGAGATCACCTGCGCGCGCCCGTCGAGCCGCTGCGCGGTGAGGCCGGGCAGGCGCGCGATCGCCTCGCCGATCGAATTGTCGGGCAGCTTGCCGATATCCTCAGCCGAGATCGATTCGACGATCTGGTTGGAGTCGCGCTTGGTCGCGACCGCGGATTCGATCGCGGCGCGGAAGCCGGTGACGGTGACCTCTTCGTCTTCGGCCGGCGGCGTTTCCTGCGCGAAGGCGGGCGCCGCGATCAGCAGCGTGGCAGCGATGGCGGTGCCGCTGGCGGTGATGGCGAGACGGGCGGCCAGACGGCCCGTAGCGGTGTAACGCATAGTTCCTCCCCTATGCCGGCCCTTTCGGCCGGTGCATTCTGTCAGGTCGCGCCGGATCGAGCGCGTTGGCCCCATAATCGCGCCAAGGCGGCGGCGCGGCCAGCGGACGGCATACGTATTCAGCGCCGTGGTGCCGCCGCGTGACCGTTGCGCAACATTGACGCGGGGAGCGAAGTGGAGTGAAGTTCGGGAGGCTGAGCGGAGGGCACATCCGCAGGCGATAGGGGAGAGGGCCGCCGGCCATGCAACGCAAGCCGACCTCGTTCGACATTGCGCACCTCGCGGGGGTGTCGCAGCCGACCGTGTCGCGCGCGCTGCGCGGCGGGCCGGGCGTCAACGAGGCGACGCGCAAGCGGATCGAGGCGATCGCCCAGAAACTCAACTACCGCGTCGACAAGGCGGCGTCGAACCTGCGCAGCCGCCATGCCGAGACGCTCGCCGTGCTGATCTTCCAGGACGAGAGCGCCGACGACAGCGCGATCAACCCCTTCTTCCTGTCGATGCTCGGCTCGATCATGCGCGCCTGCGCCGACCACGGGCAGGACATGCTGGTCTCGTTCCAGCAGCTCGCGAGCGACTGGCACCAGGATTACGAGGACTCGCGCCGTGCCGACGGGCTGATCCTGCTCGGATATGGCGATTACGAGCTCTATCGCGACAAGCTCGCGGAGCTGATCGCGCAGGGCACGCATTTCGTACGCTGGGGCTGCGTGCAGTCCGAGGCGCTCGGGCTCACGGTCGGCTGTGACAATCATGGCGGTGGACGCGAGGCGACGCGGCACCTGCTCGGCCTCGGCCGGCGCAACGTCGCGTTCCTCGGGCACGCGTCGAGCCATTATCCCGAGTTCCACGACCGCTATCGCGGGCATGTCGCGGCGCTCAAGGAAGGCGGGATCATCCCGCGCAAGCGGCTGCAGTTCGACGCGCTGACCAGCGAGGAGGCGGGCGCCGCCGCGGCCGAGGCGCTGATCGCCAGCGGCGAGACGTTCGACGCGATCCTCGCCGCGAGCGACTTGATCGCCATCGGCGCGATGCACGCGCTCGCCGCGCACGGCCGCAAGGTGCCCGAGGACGTCGCGGTCGTCGGCTTCGACGACATCGCCGCGGCGAGCTTCACCAACCCGCCGCTCACCACCGTCCTGCAGGATACGCGCGCCGCCGGGCGCACGTTGGTCGAGACGTTGCTCGGCCGCATCCGCGAGGAGCGCGTGCACGACGTGCTGCTGCCCGCGAGGCTGGTGGTGCGCCGCTCGTGCGGCTCACCCGCCTGATCATTCAAGGAATCTGACATGGAAAAGCCGCGCCAGGGCTTTTGGGGCCTGTTCAACCTGTCGTTCGGCTTCTTCGGGATCCAGATCGGCTTCGCGCTTCAGAATGCGAATATGAGCCGGATCTTCCAGTCGCTCGGCACCAGCATCGACGATCTGCCCGCCTTGTGGATCGCGGCCCCGCTGACCGGGCTGCTGGTCCAGCCGGTGATCGGGCATATGAGCGACCGCACCTGGCTCGGCCGGCTGGGGCGGCGGCGGCCCTACTTCCTGGCGGGCGCGATCCTTGCCACATTGTCGCTGTTCGTCATGCCGCTTGCCCCGGTATTGCTGGTCGCGGCGGTGATGCTGTGGGTGCTCGACGCCTCGCTCAATATCTCGATGGAGCCGTTCCGCGCCTTCGTCGGCGACATGCTGCGCAAGGATCAGCATAGCGCCGGCTATGCCGTGCAGACCGCCTTTATCGGCGCGGGCGCAGTCGTCGGCTCGATCTTCCCCTGGGGCCTCGAGCAGCTCGGCGTGTCGAACGCGGCGGCGGTTGGCGGCATCCCCGATACCGTCCGCTACGCCTTTTGGTTCGGCGGCGCGGCGCTTTTCTTCGCGGTCCTGTGGACGATCCTGACGACGCGCGAATACGGCCCCGAACAGATGGCCGCATTCGACGGCGCTCGGGCGGAGACCGACGAAACAATGATGCGCGCGCTCGCAGCGCGCGACTACAGTTCGTGCCTGCTCTGGATCGCCGCAGGTGCAGCGGTCGCCGTCGCTGTGCGCCAGTTCGACCTTGAGAAGGAGGTCTATCTGCTTGGCGCGCTGCTCATCGCTTACGGTGTCGCCAGCGTCGTCGCGATCACCCTCGCCAAGCGCGGCAGTCGCGCAAACATGCTGACTCATATCGTGGGCGACTTCTCCGGAATGCCCGACCTGATGAAACGGCTGGCGCTCGTCCAGTTTTTCAGTTGGTCCGCGCTCTTCATCATGTGGATCTACACCACGCCGGTCGTTGCCCAGATTTTCTTCGATGCACCCAACGCGGCGGCTCCTCGGTTCCAGGAGGGCGCGAACTGGGTCACCCTGATATCGACCGTTCAAAACGGTGTTGCCGCTATCGCTGCGCTAACTCTCCTGCCGTTGTTGGCAAAGCGCATCGGTAGAACGCGGACGCACATCGTCGGGCTGCTGTGCGGGGTCGCCGGGTTCGCGAGCTTCTTCGTGATCCGCGATCCGCAATGGCTGCTGGTCAGCGAGATCGGCATCGGCATCGCCTGGGCCTCGATCCTCGCCATGCCCTATGCGATCCTCGCCTCGAGCCTGCCCCAGGCCAAGCTCGGCATCTATATGGGCTTGTTCAACGTCTTCGTGGTGGTGCCGCAATTGCTGGTCGCGACCGTGATGGGGTCGATCATGAAGCGCTTCTTCCCCGACGAG